>JAQCID010000052.1 GCA_027618855.1 Bacteroidota bacterium
CCCGGAACATTTGTGCGTTTCAGTTTCTACTCTGTACTTACAGCATCCATGAATTTTTGCATAGACTTCATCGGAAGCTTTCATCAAATCTGTATCGTGACCTACCCCCGTTGCAAGACGATGAACATCAAGGATGTCAGGGAAATGTTTCGTGTTATAAACGACGTGAAGCGTATGTGATTCAAGATCATAATCAGCAATCACGATGCCTTTAACATCATATGCCAGTTCAATGCGTTCTTCACACATCCCGCATACTCCTCCTACTTCAAAAGTAACATCTGCTTTTTTCTGAGCAGAGATGTTGGTCCCCAAAAACAGGGCGAAAACCACAAATAGTAAATTCTTCATACTACAAGTTTAAGTCACGAATACCCCAATCCGCGCATAAGTAACAATTGTTATGAAAATCAATTTTCTACTTTGACGTCAAGTTTGAGGAGAGAAACTCTCTATTCATACGCGCAATATTTGTAATACTTATGCCTTTTGGGCACTCGACTTCACACGCTCCAGTATTTGTACAATTGCCGAATCCCTCTAGATCCATTTGGTCTACCATACGGATCACGCGCTCCTTACTTTCAGGCTTTCCCTGCGGAAGAAGAGACAACTGGCTCACCTTCGCTGCCACAAAAAGCATTGCAGATGAATTCTTACAAGTCGCTACACAGGCCCCACAACCGATACAGGTCGCCGAGTCAAACGCTTCGTCAGCATCATGCTTGGGAATGGGAATGGCATTTGCATCTATGGTCGCACCTGACGTGTTCACAGAAACATACCCTCCTGATTGAATAATCCTGTCAAATGCACTTCGATCCACTGAAAGATCTTTTATGACTGGGAATGCCGCTGATCGCCAAGGCTCAACATGGATCGTTTCGCCATCTTTAAAAGAGCGCATATGAAGCTGGCAGGTCGTTACGTTTCTTCCTGGTCCGTGCGCTTCTCCATTGATAAACATTGAGCACGATCCGCAGATTCCTTCCCGACAGTCGTGGTCAAAAGCGAACGGCTCCTTTCCCCCACGGATTAAGTTGTCATTCAGAACATCCATCATTTCGAGAAATGACATGTCTCCTGACACCTCGGTCATCTTGTGCGTTTCCATAGCCCCAAGTTGATTAGGACCTTTCTGACGCCAAACTTTTAGAGTAATATTCATAATGATTTACTTGTAGCTACGCTGTTTGAGCTCAATGTTATCGTATACCAAATCTTCCTTATGAAGCTTGGCTTCAGAAGGGCTCCCTGTATATTCCCAAGCGGAAACGAACGTGTAGTTTTCGTCATCGCGAAGTGCTTCCCCGTCAGGAGTTTGGGATTCTTCTCGGAAGTGACCTCCGCAACTCTCAGCACGTGTTAGTGCATCGAGACACATTGCCTCTCCCAACTCGAGGAAGTCTGCGAGTCGTGTGGCTTTTTCAAGCTCAGGATTGAACTCATTCTCCGATCCAGGAACGAGAACGTTTGAATGGAATTCCTTTCTTAATTCCTGAATCTCCGCAATCGCCTCCTTCAGATCTTTCTCGTTACGGGACATGCCACATTTTTCCCACATAATCAGTCCTAACCTGCGATGAAAATCATCCACTGGCGTGTCTCCGTTATTTGAAATAAGGGCTTTTATTTCGTCTTTCACTTTCTTTTCGGCTGCATCAAACTCCACTGTCGCAGTAGAGATCTTGCCGGTTCTAATGTCATCCGCCAAATAGTCTCCAATGGTGTATGGAAGTACGAAGTAACCATCTGCAAGCCCTTGCATCAAGGCCGAAGCGCCGAGACGGTTTGCCCCGTGATCTGAAAAGTTTGCTTCTCCTGCGGCGAAAAGCCCAGGCACAGTTGTCATTAAATTATAATCGACCCAAAGCCCGCCCATGGTATAATGAACCGCAGGGTAAATCATCATGGGTGTCTCATATGGATTGTCATCCGTAATCTGCTTGTACATATCAAAGAGATTCCCATACTTCGACTTGATCACTTCGCGTCCCAGCTCGACAATCGTTTCGTCCGAAGGATTGCTTATGCCTTTTGTAAGCGCTTCTGTTTTTCCATAACGTACAAATGCACTGGCAAAATCAAGGTAAACGGCATGTCCTGTTTTATTGACTCCAAATCCCGCGTCACATCTCTCTTTTGCCGCTCTTGAGGCAACATCTCTAGGGACCAGGTTTCCAAAAGCAGGATATCTCCGCTCGAGGTAGTAGTCTCTTTCTTCTTCTTTCAGGTCTCTCGGAAGCTTTGATCCGTTGAGTATCGCTTCAACATCATCTTTGGATTTAGGAACCCAAATCCTTCCGTCGTTCCTGAGTGATTCAGACATCAAAGTGAGTTTAGACTGATAATGTCCACTCACAGGAATACAGGTTGGGTGTATTTGAGTAAAGCATGGGTTTGCAAAAAACGACCCCTGCTTATGGGCTCTCCAAGCTGCCGAAGCGTTTGATCCCATTGCATTCGTACTTAGATAAAAGGCATTTCCATAGCCTCCTGTACAGAGGATCACGGCGTGTGCACTGTGCCTTTCAATCTCTCCTGTCACAAGGTTTCTTGCGATAATCCCTCTGGCTTTTCCATCAACCTTGACAACCTCCATCATCTCATGTCGGTTAAGCATTTCTACTTTTCCTTTAGAAATCTGTCTAGAGAGGGCTGAATATGCGCCCAGTAAGAGTTGCTGACCGGTTTGGCCTTTTGCATAAAACGTACGCGAAACTTGAACACCACCAAATGACCTATTGTCAAGTAATCCGCCATATTCACGGGCAAACGGAACGCCTTGGGCAACACATTGATCGATAATGCTGCCGCTCACTTCAGCGAGTCTATGCACATTGGCTTCTCTTGATCGATAGTCACCGCCTTTGACTGTATCGTAAAACAAACGATGAACTGAATCCCCATCGTTTTGGTAGTTTTTTGAAGCATTAATACCGCCTTGGGCAGCAATAGAGTGCGCACGGCGAGGAGAATCTTGGAAACACAGTGACTTGACGTTGTACCCCATTTCAGCCAGAGAAGCTGCCGCTGAAGAACCTGCCAGACCTGTACCTACAACGATAATATCTATAAGCCTCTTATTTGCAGGGGTGACAAGTCGGATGTTGTCCTTGTGCTTGCTCCATTTTTCTGCAAGCGGTCCTTCTGGAATTCTAGAATCTAACATTGTTTACGACTGGATAATAAAGAGGTAAATAGGAAGAGAGGCAAAACCAGCAGGGATGAGGATGCTGAACGCTTTCCCTACAAAATTGATCACAGGGGTGTACATCGGATGGCTGATTCCCATGGATTGGAATGCACTTTGAAAACCATGATTTAAATGGAACGCCATAGAGAGCATTGCAAAAACATACAGCCCTGTCATCACACCTGCGAGGTTGTTAATCGCTGGATTAAAGAAATCCAATGTTACCGAGTGAAGATCCTTCACTCCGTTGATGATTTCAATCTCTCCGAAATGCATGACATACCAAAAGCTTTGCATGTGCGAAACAAGAAAGACCAAAAGAATAGTCCCTAAAACCGCCATATTTCTACTTGCCCAACTTGAATTTAAATTCCCCTTTTCCACCACGTATTTAACTGGACGGGCCTTGCGGTTCTGAATCGTAAGTACGAAACCGTCAACAATATGAAAAATAATTCCCGCATATGTGAGATACGACAGCACTTTAATGAGTGGATTCGTAGTCATAAATTGTGCGTAGTTGTTGAAGGCGTCTCGACCTTCTTCACCTCCGACGAACAACTGTAAGTTGCCCAAAAGGTGTCCAACTAAAAAAAGACAGAGGAAGAGGCCCGTAAGAGCCATTGCGTACTTCCTTGAAAGAGAACTTTTTAGGATTCCTGTTTTACTCATGTTCATTCGTATAATCGCCCATAAAGGTACACGGAGGAAGACCGACAACCAACGAATTAACACAGATATAAGTTGTAGAAAAAAGGAGGGCCCACCTGCATAAGCCCTCCTGTCCGATCATGCTTCTTCGGGTTTCTTATCCAACATGAGAAGATCACTGGCCACCACTTCGGTGATATACCGTGTTTTCCCCTCGCTATCGTCATACGTTCGATACATGAGTCGGCCTTCTATGGCTATCTCGGCTCCCTTTTTTAAATATTGACTCATAATCTCCCCAAGAGACCCCCACGCCACAACATCGTGCCATTGGGTTTTCTCTATTTTATCGCCTTCGCCGTTGCGATATGATTCATTTGTCGCTATCGAAAAGTTAACTTTTGATTTCCCATCATCGAAGTTGATGGTCTTAGGGTCTTGCCCTAGCCTGCCAATTAATTGGACTTTGTTACGTAATGCATTCATTGTATTTTGTTTTAACTGTCACAAACTTCAATCCTTTTATCATGTCGTTTTGAGGGAGTTTGTATATGAAGGTCTATGGTTGATGGTTGTTTCGAAAAAAGGGAATTACCTTCGCAATCTGGTATTAACATCCCGCTATGAACACAAAAAAAGTACGTGTAAGATTTGCGCCTAGTCCTACAGGACCGCTTCACATGGGAGGTGTGAGGACTGCGCTATACAATTATCTGTTTGCTCGCGCGCATGGGGGGGTGTTTATTCTAAGAATAGAGGATACAGACCAAACCCGTTATGTCGAAGGAGCGGAAGATTACGTACGCGAGGCATTAAAGTGGTGTGGGCTTGACATTGACGAAGGTGTTGTCGCTGGAGGTGAGTTCGGACCTTACCGTCAAAGTGAGCGAAATGACTTTTACAGTGAAGCAGTAAAGCTTCTTCTCGTCTCTGGGTATGCCTACATGGCGTTCGACACTCCAGACGAACTTGATGCGCTGAGAAAAAAAGCGGCGTCTGAAAAGAATGTCTTCCAATACGACGCGTTGACACGAATGAACTGTAGAAACAGTTTGTCTTTGAATAACGAAGAGGTGGAGAGACTTATAGAGTCCGGAACGCCATATATCGTTCGGTTTAAGACGCCAGACGTCGCTGAAGACATCGTCTTTAGGGATGAAATAAGAGGTGAAATATGTATTTCGAGTCAGGTTGTGGATGACAAAGTCCTTGTAAAATCTGATGGACTGCCCACGTATCATTTGGCAAACATTGTTGACGATCACAAGATGGACATCAGCCATGTGATTCGTGGAGAAGAATGGCTCCCCAGTGCGCCGCTTCACGTGATGCTTTACAAGGCGTTCGGGTGGGAGGTCCCGAAATTTGCTCATCTTCCACTCATCTTAAAGCCTGAGGGGAATGGGAAACTCAGCAAACGAGATGGTGATGCTGGAGGGTTTCCGGTATTTCCGATCGAGTGGAAGGATCCGAAAAATGGAAATATATCCAGTGGTTATCGCGAACAAGGATACGATCCGAGGGCATTCCTAAATATGATTCTTATGCTTGGATGGAATCCTGGAGACGAACGTGAAATGTTTTCACTCGAAGACGCCGCAAAAATATTCTCTCTAGAAAGAGTCGTGAAATCGGGAGCGCGTTTCAGTCCCGATAAAGCGAGATGGTATAACGAGCAGTACCTCCGACAAGAGTCTCCCGCCAAACTTGCTGAACCATTTGTGAAGCTTGCTTTGGACAGAGACATGGCGCTTAATATAAAAGATGCTGAAGAGATTCTGAAGATGATGCTTGATCGCATTTCGTTCTTGAAGGATGTTTTCGAGGCTCAGTGGATTTTCAAAGCTCCTTCTCCAGAAGATTACGACACGGAAATGGTTCGCAAAAAGTGGAAGCCAGAAACCGCATCATATATGTTTGACCTCAAGGAAATGCTTGAAACAGTATCCCCCTTTAACGCGACAGAAATTGAATCGCGTTTCAAAAGACATCTTGAAGAAAAAGAATTGGGGTTTGGGCAAGTTTTACTGCCCTTTCGACTCGCGCTAACCGCTTCTGGTGGCGGACCTTCTATGTTTGATTTTGCGGAATACCTCGGACTGGAAAAAACGCTTGAAAGGCTCACAAATGGAGTGGACGAAATAGAGAAAATAAAAGCAGCATGAGTGTAGAAAAGATAGAATTCATTGAAGTAAATGGGCTACGTTTTCACTCGTACCATGGATGTATGGCCGAGGAGACGAAGATTGGAGGTGAATATAGAGTCGATGTGCGATTGGGCGTGAATATGAGCTTAGGTAGCAAGTCTGACAAATTGGTCGATACGATCGATTATTGCAGTGTTCACCGCATCGTGGCTGATGAAATGAAAACGCCATCAAAATTGATTGAACACGTGGGCAGGAGGATACTCGAATCTCTCAAACATAAACTGGTCCTTGCAAGCACGATCGAAATCAAGTTGACCAAATTCTCGCCACCCATAGATGGAGACTGCGAGTCGGTAGCCGTAGTCATGCACGCCTGATTCATCTCCTCAGATTAGAGAGACATTTCTGGAACCAACTCCGGCAAGATTAACGCACCATCGGTCGCGTTCACGATTTGTTCTACAGTCACTCCCGGAGCACGCTCGACAAGGTGAAAGGCTCCATCTTTGATATCTAGAACGGCCAAATTTGTAACCACACGTTTGACACACCCCACTCCTGTCAGAGGAAGCGAACATTTGGAAAGAAGTTTCGATTCTCCTGCTCGATTTGTGTGCATCATCGCCACAACGATATTCTCTGCACTCGCCACAAGATCCATTGCTCCGCCCATGCCCTTGACCATTTTGCCTGGGATTTTCCAGTTGGCAATATCTCCATTGGCACTTACTTCCATCGCCCCTAAAACGGTGAGTTGCACATGTTGACCTCGAATCATTGCAAATGAAGTCGCACTGTCAAAAAACACCGCACCGGGAAGAGCCGTTATCGTTTGCTTGCCTGCATTAATAAGATCTGCGTCTTCAGTCCCTTCGATGGGGAACGGCCCCATACCCAGTATGCCATTCTCAGACTGAAATTCTACATCCAGTCCTTCGGGAATGTGATTTGCGACAAGCGTCGGTATCCCTATCCCCAGGTTCACATACTGACCGTTTTGTACTTCCTGTGCAATCCTTCTTGCAATTCCGTTTTTATCAAGCATCTTATTTGTTTTGGCTCACCGTCCGTTGCTCAATTCTCTTTTCATAAGACTTTCCTTGGAAAATCCTTTGGACAAAAATCCCCGGTGTATGAATTTCATTTGGGTCTAGAGACCCCAAAGGCACCAGCTCCTCCACTTCTGCAACGGTTATTTTCCCAGCCATCGCCATCATGGGGTTAAAGTTTCTTGCAGTGGCCTTGTAAATTAAATTCCCTGAAGAATCCCCCTTCCAAGCTTTCACAAACGCAAAATCTGCAGTTAACGCAGACTCCAAAATATGTGGCTTTCCATTAAATTCACGGACCTCCTTCCCTTTTGCGACTTCAGTACCATATCCTGCTGGCGTATAAAAAGCTGGGATTCCAGCCCCGCCAGCTCGGCATCGTTCGGCAAGTGAGCCTTGAGGGATAAGGTCTACTTCGAGTTCGCCAGACAACATTTGACGCTCAAACTCTGCATT
>JAQCID010000053.1 GCA_027618855.1 Bacteroidota bacterium
GTAATCAGCTTAGCACGTCCTTCAAATTTGAATTCCATGATTAGTTGTTCTTTTGAGTTTCAGTCATTTCCTCCGCACCATCTTCGTCAACGGAAGATATCTCCCCTCCATTTTGCATGACTTTAATATATTGTATAATCTGCCACAGTCCTTTGGGAGAAATCTGAGATGCATGAGAGCCCATAAGGCCTTTGCCATACATCAAAGTGTGATACATCTTTCCTTCTGGAAGGTCTTTCAATTTTACTGAGAAATCGGGAATACCCAGGATATGGCCATTCTTAGAAATGGCTCCATCTCCCTTTCCTGTCTCGCCGTGACAATGCGAACACATTAACCCAAAAGTTAACGCTCCTGCCTCAATGTTCTCTAGGGTAGTAGGCAGTGGAGAGCGGTTCTCTTCCCCTGCCATTTCATAGCCTTCTGGGGTGTTTGGATAAGGGTATGGAAGACCAAACGCCTTATCTTCTCCTTGAAATGCAATTGTCCCTGCAACAGGCTTGCGTGCACTTTGCTGGTTGCGTTGCGACACCGCCACTTCCTCTGTAACATAGTACGGATCCTCGCCATAATCAACGTAAGCTTCAATCGCAGGAGATCGGTACATGTCAGGCATGTATTCAACACCTGGGCTATTTGGATCTGTTGTACATGAAGTCATCATAGCAAAAGCTACAATCACTAACGTGGTGTATTGTATTGTTTTGTGCATCATGATTCCTTCAAGTCTTTGATGCTTAGTTCGAATATATCGGTTTTCTTAATTTCCGATTCAAGATCCTGAGCATTCATGCTATTTGTATCTGTCGTAATCTCCATGACGAACTTGTCATCCGTCGTTCTGGGATCAGGATTTGTAGCAGGCATTCCAGGAAGCGTTCCATTGCGAAGGAGGTACGTAATGACCATTCCATGGGCTGCACAAAAAACTGAGAACTCAAATGAAACGGGGATGAAGGCCGGTAAATTTTCAAGCAAAGAAAAACTTGGCTTTCCACCGATATTCATAGGCCAATCAGAAATCATTGTATACCACATGAAGAATACGGCCAATGACAAGCCTGACATGGCATACATGAAAGATGTAATTGCCAATCGAGTACGCTTAATTCCAATCACAGGATCAATCCCGTGAATAGGAAATGGTGAGTAAACTTCGTTTACATGTATGCCCTTGCTTACAAGTTCACGAGCTGCTACCAGTAGCTTTTCGTCGTCGTCATACATGACGTGGAATACCTTTTTCATGATGGTATTATTTGACTTGTTCATTTTTGTAAGACTCACCGCTTGACTTTAATATCGTCTTGAGCTCATTCAAAGCGAGTACTGGAAAGAATCTCGTAAAGGCGAGGAAAAGGGTCAGGAATATCCCCAATGTGCCAATAAAAATTCCAACGTCAGTCGCAGTCGGAATAAACTCTCCCCAACTAGATGGCAGGTAATCTCTGTGAAGAGAGGTGACGATAATTACGTAACGCTCAAACCACATCCCGATATTCACTACGATTGACAAGATAAATGTCGCAACCAAGGATCGTCTAATTTTCTTGAACCAGAACAGTTGGGGACTTATGACGTTGCAGGTCATCATCGTCCAGTAAGCTGCTTTATAAGGTCCTGAGAAACGGTTGATGAATGCATAGCTTTCATACTCTACACCAGAATACCAAGAAATAAACAACTCAGTCAGATAAGCGACACCCACAATGGAACCCGTAACAATAATCACGATGTTCATGTACTCTACATGCTTCACATGGATATAGTCTTCGAGTTTATATGCTTTGCGCATCACGAGCAAGAGCGTTTGAACCATGGCAAACCCCGAAAATACAGCTCCAGAAACAAAGTAAGGAGGGAAAATTGTCGTGTGCCATCCTGGAATGACCGACGTCGCAAAGTCCATCGATACAATCGAGTGTACAGAGAATACCAGTGGGGTAGCAATCCCCGCAAGAACCAAACTCAGCTCTTCAAAACGATTCCAATGTTTTGCACGACCACTCCAACCAAAACTCATAATCCCATACATCTTCTTTGCAAATGGCTTCGTCACCCTGTCGCGAATTGTCGCGAAATCAGGAATCAATCCTACGTACCAGAATACAAGTGATACTGAGAAATATGTTGAGATCGCGAATACATCCCAAAGAAGTGGACTGTTGAAGTTGACCCAAAGCGAACCAAATTGATTTGGCAAAGGGAAAACATAATAAGCCAACCAAATCCTTCCCATATGTATTCCTGGGAAAACGGCAGCCATGATCACCGCAAAAATGGTCATTGCCTCTGCGGAACGGTTAATCGCCATACGCCATTTTTGTCGGAACAGGAGGAGAACTGCAGAAATCAAGGTGCCGGCGTGACCGATACCTACCCACCATACGAAGTTCGTAATATCCCAAGCCCATCCCACAGTTTTATTCAAACCCCAAACGCCAATACCGGTACTTATGAGGTATAAAATTGAGCCAATGCCATATAGGGCAACGATGCTCGATATCGTAATCATAATTTTCCAACCAAGTGAAGCAGGCCCCACAATCGGTCGGACCACATCGTCTGTAATGTCCTTATAGGTCTTGTGACCTAGGATTAACGGCTCGCGTATTGCTGATTCTTTCTGCATTGTAGTTAAATCAAGCTTCGTTACTATCTACATTCCTAACCTTTGTCATATAGAAGACATTTGGCTGTACACCTATTTCTTCTAGTGCGTGGTAAGAACGATTGTTTTCAGAAATGGCACGCACCTGCGAACCAGTGTCATTTAAGTCTCCAAATGCAATTGCGTTTGACGGACAAGCTTCTGCACAAGCTGTCACGATTTCACCATCATTAATAGCGGTTCCAGCCTTTTTTGCATCGAGCTTTCCAGATTGAATCCGCTGGACACACATCGAGCATTTCTCCATGACTCCACGGGCACGAACAGTTACATCGGGATTGAGAACCAAACGTGCTAGAGAATCGTGCGCTGGATTTACATTTTCAAATTTCGAGTTCCCTTTGTAGTTGAACCAGTTGAATCTACGAACCTTGTACGGGCAGTTATTCGCGCAGTAACGCGTGCCTATACATCTGTTGTATGTCATTTGGTTCAAGCCCTCATTGCTATGCGTGGTGGCAGCTACAGGACAAACCGTCTCGCAGGGAGCGTGGTTGCAGTGCTGACACATCATAGGCATGTGAACCGTTTGAGGATTCTCAGCAGGGTCCTCCATAAGACCATAGCTAGAAATAACGCCAACTCCTTCATCCTCCCCTTTCTCGAGAGAATAATCCGAAGCGTAGTAGCGATCGATTCTGATCCAATGCATGTCGCGGTGACGAAGAACCTCATCCTTGCCCACAACGCTTACATTATTCTCAATACTACACGCTGTTACACAAGCACTACAACCCGTGCAGGTTGTTAAATCTATCGTCATGCCCCATCGATGTCCTACATCTTTTACTGGATGGCTATGCCAAAGATCAAACTCACTTGTGTTTTCCTTATCTCTTGCATCAATCACACCATCGTGATTGGTGTCATCGTGAACATTCAAAGCATGAGCCATGTTCCAAGAGGCTTTCCCTTTAGGCTTATCCGCTTCAGCGAGGTATGAATCAAATGACGTTTCACGAACGACAGAATCACGACCCATGTAGGTGTTGTGAATTTGAGTACAAGCAAGTGGATACTCTCTGTCTGTTGCTTCGACATTTACATCGTAGCTCGCATAAATTGTGTTTCCTTCTGAATTTGAAGTCAGAGGGAATGCATTCACTCCGATAGGCATCGGTAGACCCGAATCTAGCATCAAGTGCTGTCCTTTCTCTCCAGTTTGATAAGCCGCCTGACCGATCTTTTCTCCATTTGATCCTCTTCCATAACCCAAAGCGATTCCGATCGTCCCTGGCTTCTGACCTGGTTGCATAAACGCCGGAAGTTCAATTTGCTTGTTTCCTACTGTGACTTTCACAACTGTCGCTAGATCTTCCTGAGCGATATATGTGTTCAGACCCAGCGCAACCATATCTGATTTAGACATTGTTACGTAGTTGTCCCAAGTAACTTTAGAAACTGGATCCGGTGTCTCCTGAAGAAACGGATTGGCTGCATGCTGACCTGCCCCTGCTGTTGCTTTCACGTAAGTTACCAATTCCATCTTTCCACCCTTCACCTCTGACACTTTTCGCTCAGCAAGCGAAGTCTCAATTGGGACAGAATAATTCGGTGATTCAGACAAATCATTTCCCGCCATATTTCCATCGTGAATGGCACTGTTCCAATCAGAATCAGAGTAAAGAGCGTCTGGTGTGTATGCCCCATTGTACTGGCTTCGAAGGAAGGTGTACCAATCTGTATTTTCAGCACTTGACCAAACCAAGAATGACTCTTGCGCCGCTCTTGTGTTAAACAGAGGCTGAATGGCAGGTTGAACAAGATCAATTCGGCCAGCTCGAAGACTTAAGTCATTCCAGCTTTCAAGATAATGGTGATCAGGTGCGACAAATGTTGAACGACTTGCTGTTTCATCAGCAACGCCATTCATACTCACAGAAGTAGAAACCTTCGCTAAGCCAGAATTAAAGGCTTGAGCGTCGGGCATGTCGTAGGAAGGATTACAACCATATGTGATCAGTGTTGACACCTTGCCAGAATTCATGTCAGCAATTAATCTTGTTGCTGCTGATTCATCTCCGCGATACGCTTGAGAAGGTCTTTCTAGGTCAATTGTCGCTCCGTAATTTCCCAACAGCTGGTTGATCGCTGCAACAATAGTCTGGGTTGAAAGATCGTTTGTTCCGGCGATCAGCAAGGATTCTCCTTTAGAACCTGAGAGCGCATTTGCTGCATTTCTGATACGAGAAGAAAGTTTTGCATCTAAGTTCGATACTGCTCCCCCTTTTAAAACAGCAAGGATTCCTGCTGCTACTTTCCCTTCCTCAGATGGGCTGATCATTGTTCGAACATCTGCGTTCGTACCGGTCATTGACATCACAGATTCAAACTGAAAATGCTTTGATTGAGATCCACTGTTTGGATTTCTTAGTGAAGCATAATCAGGTGCAAACTGTGTTGAAGTAAGCCAAGAGTTTAAGAAATCTGCTGCGATACTGACAACGACTTTGGCTTTTGAGAAGTCATAATGTGGAACTGCATTTACACCAAAAGATGCGGCTTGTGCTTCACGAAGCGCTCTGTAAGAAATCGCATCGTACTGAATGTGTTCAGCTCCAAGTGATTCGATCGCTTTCCTTGTAGATGGACTGACAATCGTATTTGAAAGAACGACTGCTCTTCCATTGCCATTGATTGATTCAGAAACTGCAATATCAAGGTCCGACCAAGTTGTCGACTCACCCTTTTTTGTAGGGCCTTCTAGACGCGCTTTGTCGTACAGCTCCATGACAGAACCTATCACGCGTGCATTCACTTTACCTGATCCTATACCAGTGGCTGCATTTCCTTTTACAAAAATCGGCCGCCCCTCTCTCGTTTTAACTAAAATATTCGCGTAATCCATTCCGTCGTAGTAGGAAGACGCATAGTAATTCGCAACACCAGGCGTAATTTCGGCTGGTTTATTTGTGTATGGAATAGATTTTATTACGGGTGTCTCACACGCCGCAAGCGTAGCTGCCGTGAGAGAGAAACCCATAAATTTCAAAAAATCTCGCCGACCTGTGGTCGCTGAATTTAATTTCTCGTCTGCTAAAAATTTGTCGACAGGGATTTGCTCTTGGAATTCCTTAGATTGGATTTCCTGGAAAGCATCCGTGCCGTCTAATTCGTCTAAACCGGACCAGTATTTTTTCGTATTAGCCATGTGGCGTCTGAATCAGGGGTTCAATAGTGACACTTGGAGCATTCCCAGCCACCAAGTTCTCTAACAGTGATTTTATCATCTTCTAGGTAGCGACGTAATTCCTCATTTCCTCTTTCAGAGTCATTGAGTCTTTCATGAAGCTCTTCGTAATATCCGTTGCTGGTCATATCAACCTCTGCCTTGTTGTGGCATTCAAGACACCATCCCATAGTAAGGGTGGGCTTTGACAGTTGAATTAAACCAGGAAATGCATCTACCAATTCATTAATTTCCTCCACAGGGGCGATTCGACCTACACTGTATGTACTGACGTCACCGTGGCAGTTCTGGCACTGCAGACCACCGACATTCACATGTTGTTGATGGCTGAAGAACACGTGATCAGGAAGGTTATGCACCTTGTTCCATTTGATGGGCTCACCGTCATAGCTGTCCTGAGGCAATACATTGCCAATCTCTCCTTCACCATCTATGTAGGTTCCAGAATTTGAGTCAAAACCTATAGCAGCGTAAATCTTTTCGATCTCTGCCGTGCCTGTCCTTTTTCCTTTCTTTATGGCTTTGTGGCAGTTCATACAAACGTTTGCGCTCGGGATTCCAGCATGTTTCGATTCATAAGCACTGTGGTGACAGTACTTACAATCTATTTCGTTCTCACACACGTGAATGCTGTGGATAAATTCAATGGGTTGATCTGGGCTGTAGTCGGCATAAAGACCAATGTCCATAAGCGCTGAGTAGCCAGCTACTACAAGATATAAAACAAAGAATACGCCTAGCAAAGAAACAAATACAAGGTTGTTCCAAACCCATCCGCCTAACCGCTGCATGTAACTAGAATCAGGCAACAACTCCTCCCCATTTTTCTCTGCCAACACATCTGTTAGTGAACGTTTTACACCTGACGCACCAAGTGCAATCGTGATGAAAAGAACAAACAAGATCAGGAACCAAATCGCATTCCCAGATTCAGATTCCTCTACTTTGTCATCATCTATCGTAGGACAATCGTCACTCGCATCCGCAGTAGACCCTAGAACTTCTGGAGGGTTACTTACGTAGGCCATAATGTCTCCGATTTCCTCCTTAGAAACAGCTTGAGCTGTCATCCATCCGTAGGTTCCTACATAACGATCGACCAATTCTTTGATATACTTGTCTCCAGATTCATGGGCCTCTTGCGGATTTTGAATCCACTGAACAAGCATCTCATCGCTTGACCCCCATCGATCCTGAATGCCTAACAAACCAGGCCCTACAAGGACTTCATCTGTAATCTTATGGCAAGACGCACAGTTTGTATTAAAAAGTGTTTGGCCATTTATAGGGTCCCCAGCCTCCCAGATGCTTTGTGCACCTACTCCAGAAATCTGGAAAAACAGTACTGTACATATGGCTAGTGCTAAATGTTGAACGCGGATAAAACGACTGTTCATAGGTTTTTTCATATCATTCCAGTACACTCAATTATCGCGCAAAAGTACAATGAAATATACGTTTATCATATCTTTATGTCATAGCAATGTCAGCAGCTTTGCTTATTTAGACTGTTTCCAAACAATAATTTAATTTGTAAGGCGCTTCAAATGAATACATCCATTAGATTTGCATCCTGATTCCG
>JAQCID010000054.1 GCA_027618855.1 Bacteroidota bacterium
GACGGAGATCTACGAAGCTAGGGTCCTCTCTCTAAATCATCTTCGCGCCGGTCAAGCGTATCTGTCTTGGCTACTGCAGGATGAAGTTGCTGGGCATGATGCTTTCCGGCGTGCTTTTCTGAAAGTACGCAACTCTTGCAAGCTTTCTGACAGGTCCTTTGGTTCTCTATTTCGGATAGGTCGAGCGCTAGACCTAGTGCAAAAGAAACAGGATGGTTTAGGGCCAGTGCGAATATTGAAATTTGCGGCATTACATTCAGATGAGCGCGGCGAAGTTGCCAACTGCATTAACGCTGAGCTTGGAACAGCAGGATATGCAGAAACATACTGAGGTAAACAGTCACTTTTTTTACGACCTCGGACTGAATAATGAGTCCGAGACGGTCTTAGTGGAGTGGCTAGAAGAGTATTTTAAAGCGGGGTTTTGGCTGCCCTATTGCTGGCTTCTTCCTTTTGCTCTTATTGATATCGGCGTGAAGCCGTTTCCCAGGATTATTCGAGCTAGCCTCACGGTCCACGAGCGAAAGTGGTTTAAGAATGAGCTTCAACAGATTCCACGACTCAAGCAATATGGAAGTGCTATCGCTCGACAGTTGAGCACGGCCTTGTCCACCAGCGCGACTCAAAGCAAAGCATCTTCCCTGGCAAAGAGGGCGGTCCGGGATGTTTCGCAGGACCTAATCGCCTGGCTAACAAGCGAGGATAATTCCTTGAGAAGGAAGGGCGTTGTTCTCTCAATGGAGGGGCGCTTACGCGACCGAATAAAAAACTCAGGAGACCTTCAATCCATAATCGGGAGCTGGGCTTTCTCCTCAGGCAGGGGCGAGGCATTCGAAGACTTCATACCAGTCACCTGGAATTATCTAGAACAAACGGAGGTTGACCCACAGAGTCCTGATGGCCCAGGAAGTAAAATAAATGGGCAACAGCGAATTATTTCTAGAAGTCAAACCGGAAGCTTCCTTGAACGTTCTGCGGGGTCTATGCCTGCCCAGCTTGGCAGGTTGAGCCCCATGGATCTACTTTTTCTTAAGGAGGTGCCAGACTATTTCAGTTACAAAGTAGCTTCGTGTGAGATCAACCAGACTTGGGGGAGTCGATTGGCTTCCAGTCGGATGAAAAGCAGTGTTCTCCTTGATTTCCATATTGAGCTGGGAGAGTTGGACTTTGTCGTTTCCGATAATTCCAACCCTCCGGCTTCCGATTTATGTCGAGTTCTCGTGCTTGGCCTCCTTCGTCACGCGGCTTGGTATGTTCGAGAGGGAGTGTGGGACTTAAGTATTAGAATGCGTTGTCAAACTCCGCTTGGTTTTGACGATTTCTTCATAGAGGCTGGCCATGTTGAATTTTGATCAAGGAGGTCTGACAGGCTTCGCCTGTTCAAAGACATTCGCCATCGCATGCCAGCTTTGTTCGAAGTTAACCCCGGGAAAAAGAACCCAAGGGCCCAGCCACAGGCGTCGAGAACGGATTTGCTGTTGAGCATTGGAATCACCGGTTCTGCATTGAATCCAGGCCCCATTCTTCAATCAGGCTCAGATGAGACACCGACTGCGTTCACTGCAATGAGAAAGATGGAGACGACCCTAGACCGCGACCAAGGCGTGGCGTGGTCTGTACGGACACGGGGCACTGTTGGGCATGTGGGAGGGCGATCTGGATGTCTTGCCCCAGACCGCTTCGCGCGCGATCTGTCTTTCCTTGCAGAGGACCTATTCGGCAGCGTGAAAACGAACCCTTTAGCAAGATTGGCGAAATCAATAACCCAGGCAATTGAGGTCCAACTATGAGGGAAAAAGATTTTCGACCCTTACTGGAAGTTGTGACCGAGATCACTGTTCAGCACTCGAGAAGTGCCGCTGGTGCCGGACATCCAAAAATCCGGATTAGTGACGATGGCAAAGCCGGGATAATCCTTAGTCAAGGTCACGAAGAGGCGCTTGAGCAAACAATCGATTGCCAACAACTTGGCAGTAGGGTGAAGCTAACGGAAGCTTGGAATCCCACCCAAGGAGTTCGGTTTCTGGTTTGCTCTTCGGCGTCGAAGGGAATGAACGCTTCAGACATTCTAGAAGAAGTCGAAGATTGGAGAGGCTACTCGGCGAGTTTTGTTCTCTATTCGTGTGAGGAGAAGGGGGAGTTTGGTTGTGTGCTTTTTGAACGAACCGATGAAGCTGACTCTGGGTACGCAGCACCGCTCATTAGCGAGAAACTGCAGCTGTTTTGGAGTCTAGGAGGGGTACGTAGATACTATCCCATTGGGCGCTCCCACCCATTTGACGGGCATTCTGTTCATGAACAGATTTTCTTTCCGGCGTTGGGAGACTCTGAGTATCTCATTTGGCTTCCTTCCTTGAAAGGGCTGGGCGTCTCCAGATTGAGTTGCGTTATTGAGCCTTCCCCGTTAATCGTTGGATTGGAAGTCGATTCCGCCGCCTTGTCTGAACTCCGTATCCCGCAAGAAATAAGGGCGGAATTTCCATTGGAAATTAGAAGGGATTTTGGCCAATCGACGCCTTGGGGGAGCAGGTCGATCTTCCGGTTAACAACTAAGGGTGCAGAACTTGGCCCTGCTTTACTTGATCTTTTGGATCGGGCAGAGGCAGATATTCAGAGTGCAACTTACTTTAATCGAGTTCTTGGAATGGGGCCTTATGCTGAGGTCGAGCATTTCTTTCTTATCGAGGACGAAGGCGAAGGGAAAAGGCGGTTTCTACCCGATGACTCTGTGTTTCGGCAGCCTGAAGCCTTTGAAAACATTGGGGTGGACGTTTTCCTTAATTCAGCGAGGAGGTTCCGCCCCAACCTGTCTCAAGTAATTGAATCGTCTCTAGGCGATAGGTTGGTGGTTGAAAAAATCCGATCGGTGTTCGGGGCCGAAGCAGGAGTGATTTGCCTGGTTGGGGGGTACGAGGATGGGCGCCCAGAGATTTTGCGTTTGTCTGACGGGAAGCCGTTGAAAGAGGTCATCGCTGCGATTGTGAATTCGTGGATGGCGGGATCTGCAAAGAAAATATCACCTGGCTTTGAGGCACATTTAGTGAGCCATATCGAGGCAGAGGTTTCTCAAGTAGAGGATCGAGCCGCGGCAGAAGTTGATGAACATGATCAGGACTTCCGAGCTTACTGCACGGGTCTTGAGGAGTTGCTGGCTTCCCACGAGGCAAATGCAAAAAGTCTTGGTGGACGCCTTTCTGAGGCAACTGAGGTTGGGCAGAAGTGTGCTAGCTACCTCTCGGAATCAGAGAAGGATTGGGTGAAGTTTGCGAATAATCTAGCTTCCCTAATTGAGGAGTTAAATTCTGCCAATCAAGCCTGGCTGGAAAATTGTGATATCGGTGTGATGATCGTCGACGGCTGGCAGGAGTCGATATTCAAAACCCTACTTTCACATGAGGATATTGCTTCTACCATTCTCAAGACATATAATAATAATCAGGCATCCTTACAAACCTGCGAAAAGAAAGTTGCAGGCATTTTGCCAATAATTGAGGGCGTACAGAAGGAAGCGGAACAGTCTTCAAAGGATTTGAAGAACCTGGAAGAAATAGCAGACACTTCCATTCAGAAATTGGAGCAACGCCTTGCAGCAGAGGATGCCAAGCTACGTGAGTGGAGTAGTCAGCTAAATAGTCGCAAGGGAAAGCTGGTTTCGCAGAGAGTGGCGTTGGATGTTCGGCAAGGAGACCTCCAGAATCTTCAGAAAGAGAATGCTCGGACGGAGAAATCTCAACAGCAAGAGTCAGCAGCCTTGAAATTGAAGGAGAGTGCGGCGGAGGACGAGGTTAAGAGGCTACACCAGGTTCGCGATTACGAGATTCCAAGGCAAGAAAAGGAGGTTAAGAATGCAGCGGAAAAGCTTAATGTAATCCTTTTCGAAAAATACGACGAGAAATTGCGGTCAGCAGTTGCGACATTAGAGAAGTTGGAAATTAAGTTGAAGAGTGAGCGGGCCAAGCATAAGGAATTGCAACAGGCTCAGAGCAAGCAAGACTTGACTGCCCTTCATTTGCGCGAAGTCGAAGCGGGTAATGTTGAATCCGCTCAGACAATTAAGAAGCGCCAGAAGGATCTTGTTACTTTGGAGAAGAACGTAAAGGTAGCTGAAGCGAACTTGCATGCTGAGAGGGCTGAACTTGCGGAACGAATCCGGGTCCAGAGTTCCCAACTGGAAGATCTGGAGAAAAAGAGGAAGGGTGTATCCGGTGTACGCGCGAAGCTCAATAAAGCGCGATCCCTTATCAAAGAGGTAAAGAGGGAGAAGGAGTCCATTGGAAAGGCACCATGGTTTTGGCCATTCCGAAAGAGATAAGATATGTCTGATTACCCTTCGCTTAGCAGAACCACCAAAAAGTGGGACTCTCGTTCAGAAAAGAACAGGGAGCGTCTTGAGAATCTTTTTCAATTACTTCTCCAGTGCGAGGTGAAGGGGGAAGGCGTTTCGTCTTTCTTTTTTGGTCTTGCTGTCCGAGTGGACAGGAAAGGTGATATTTGTTCCTTGGCCAAAGAAAGGATGGGCCAATCTAGAAAGAATCGCAGGTCCGTTGATAAGGGCAAATTGGATCCATGGCTAAATGTGGCGAAAGGAAAGCTCAATGAATCACAGAGAGACTTAAAGTCAACCGCGGCATATTTAGAGCATGGGGAGGAATCTGTCCTAACCTTCTCTGCCTTTGTAGTGGAGGCACAGAAAAATCGGGTGGAGTGCATGCGCAGAATCGAATTGTGCATCGAGGAGGTCGCTACTCTGAAATCGACGATTCAACAGCTCCAGGAAGGGATTGAGGCTTGGGATGAAGCTTAATCGGAGCCGCATACATTTTTTTTGGCTTGCTTTGGCTGGCGCAATCGCTTCTGAAGCACTTTGGGCGATTCCGGGTGTTGGGCTATTCGCATCAACAGAACTATTGCACGGTCAAGCTAGGTGGGTTCTCTTCTTTTTGCTCGGCGCTTTACTCCTACTGTCGCCTTTAGCGAACATGAGCGGTAGGAGGTCCCATTTGAAAATTGCGGTTGAGGTGACTCTGTTCGGATTCATACTTGCATTTTTCATCAGAGTTTTGTTTGATACGCAGTTGCTTGAGCGCAGCGATGTCCTTTGGCTTCTACTGTTCTCAGCACTTTTGTTTCTGGCCTTCGGTAGGATCATAGCCAAATTTGCGATTCGCTTCCTTTTACGGTTTGTCTCTCCCTCGAAGATTGCGTCATTTGTATCAGGGTTCTGTGCAATACCAGGTGGCGATGGCGCGAGTTATAGGGCAGGTCTTTTCACTGGACGGGCTGTTCGGCCAATCCAGGGCAAGCCGGCGGCGTTGTCAGTTCAAACTCTCCGGCGCTGTCAAGGTGCGACGGATTTGGCGTCGAGGAGACTACTTAGGAGATTACTTAAGAGGAAAGCAAATAAGGCGGCACTGAATGCAAGCTGTCGATCCCTGCTTAACGCTTGGCGTGCAGAGGCTCGCGTTTCCCGCTGCTTCGCACTTTTTTTTGAAGACGAGTACCTGAGTGGTACCCCCTGGCTTCCCCGATTTGATGAAGTTTGGTGCTGCTTGTTGGAAGCTGAATGGCAGTGGAAGGAAGACCTTGATGGTTCATTCTCCGCCCAAGCCCTTGAAACACTCATTGACGAAGTGGCTGATGTACGCGCTGAAGGAGTCCCAGCCTGGTGTTCTCAAAAGTTCATGCAAAAGGGCAGAGTTGTTTCTGGTGAAGAATGGCGAGAGCTAAACCAAGCCATAAGGCAAAATAAAAATAGTGGAGGCTCGAGCTCCATCCCTGGTTTTTGGCAGTCCATTGTGGCTGAAAAGTTTTTGCGAAATGGATTTCCAGCATGGGCTCTTGGTTGCCTGGAGGAGTTCGATGAAGATCACTGGTTGCGGTCACGAAATATTTTGAGGCATAGAGCCTTGACCTGTTTAGGGACAGGCTTATCAGTCGGTATTTCAAAAGGAGATTCGTCTGCACTTGAGCATGAGGCAATACGTTTTGGCAAGACAAGCTCAGCGAAAATCTCCCCAAAGAAATCGCGGCAGTGGGGTAGTCGCCGAGGCGGAAAAAGCAAGCTTCCGATTTGGGATTTCGGAGCTGGTTCAGGGGTAGTAATGGCGCTGGCATGCCTTGCTGCGGTGGCACTCGCATGGACGTGGAGCGGCACCAACGTAATGGGCGATCCTTGGCCGGTCTTTCGAGATATCCACAGAGCATTGGATTATCAGGAGTCTCCTCTTACCACTGCAACGAAGGGGGATAGCAGCGATTCTATTCTCATTGGTGATGCGGATGGCCGAGTTCATGAATTTTCCACCCGTAACTTTCGGATGACGACCGATGTCGGTCTCACTGGACACTCTCTGCCCATTGCCCAACTTGCAGCGGGTGACGATGGTGGGAATGCCTTCGCGTTG
Organism: Bacteroidota bacterium; assembly: GCA_027618855.1. Lineage (GTDB taxonomy): Bacteria > Bacteroidota > Bacteroidia > Flavobacteriales_D > Sanyastnellaceae > UBA974. The sequence continues at coordinate 6,405 of JAQCID010000054.1, forward strand.
GTTGGAGACGCTGATATTCGAGGGTTGTTTGCCAGAAAGAAGGGGCGTGGCTGGGATGCAATTCTCCCAATGGATTCAATCCCATGGTTCGATGAGGAAAGCATTCTTGATGTTGAGCTCATGAACAGCGAGTGGCTTTTTGCTACGAAGAAGGGAGTTGTGAGGTACGACGTTTCCTCTCGCTTGCTCAAGGGTTTTAAGTTTGATGAGATTGCTGACGCCGATAAAGCGAGGTGGCAAGGCGAGGGCAAGCTCCTGATACTCAGGTCAGGGCATCTGGAGGAGCTAGTTATGCAGAAGGATGAGGCACCTTTACTTTCTCAGCTTTCTGATCCAGGCGCTAATCCTATAGTCGATATCGCCGACGATAAATACAGCCTGTGCGAGTCAGGGGAGGCGTTCCGGCGGAAGGACAATGTGTGGGAGCGCATCATGGGCGGAGCCCAGTTTCCAGGGCGACAGGTGTTTCAAGATGGTTGGACCCAGGCTTCAGAAGCGGCTGGAACAATCTGGTCTATTCTGCCAGTAGAGGGATCATCCAGATGGATTGTTAGCTCGCGAAGCCTGAGCGAGAACTTTTGGAGGCAGACAGAGGCAGGTGACCTCACCTTGAAGCCTCCGCCGATGATTCATCCAGATGGGAATTCGATTCGAATCGCCCTCAATGCAGGCGGATTTCTTGACGTTTCTCTAATTGGAAGCGTGTTGGAATCCTCAATCTCTGAAATGAGAGATAAAATTCTTTCTTGGGATTCGTCGGCCAATAACAATTTGATTCTGGGTGTTGATTCTCTGGGTGTTAAACGCTTGCGGATTTCCGATTGGACAATGGCAGAAGACATCGTGTCAAATCTTCGTGGACTTCTCCGACTCCAAGACACAACTGTCACCGCGAATGAATGGGCTGCTGTTACTGTTGGCCCAACCCAGCAAGACGCTTTCTTTATTAAACACTCTGGCGAGGCATATCTTTATGACTTTAAGCTTGGTG
>JAQCID010000055.1 GCA_027618855.1 Bacteroidota bacterium
CGTTCCGTCTCCGTTTACAACTCCACAGCAGTCAAGACAAGATGTATTGTCTCCGCCACATACTCCACACTCATCGAGTTGGTTGCCGTTGCAATCACAATCGCCGGAAGGGATGCCTGAGCTGCCACTAATGTCCGTTAGAATACAATCCCCAGAATTAAGAGGGTCGGCACAACCAGACAGGGTTGAAGGCGATACTTCGTAAACAATGATGTCGTACGGCTGATCGGTATTGTAGGTCATTGACAATGTGCCTGACATTACCGCAGGGTCTTCGCTTGTGTTATTCAAGCAAATTGGGTCAGAAGGGTTTTGCAGAGCATTTACATCAAACGCAACGTACTCTCCGTTCATTCCTGAGACGTCTACATTAACAGTATAGGTGCCATCGCCGTTACAATCTGTGTCAACTCCATTATTATTAATATTACATAAAACCACACTGCCGTCTCCGCAACCAAATCGAGCTTTGAAGTTGTTTACAGCAAGATCCCCATCGGCATTCTGGTCCCAGATCACCAAGTAGTAATTGGTTACGCTGACAAAGTTTGGTACTGGAAGTGTGTTCCAAGTATTTGAACTCTCCACACCACAAGCAGCTAGAGTCAAATCGTTACAATCTCCACTAAGATATTCTCCTGAAGCTGGATTTAAAGCCACCCCCTCTTGAGGAGAGCCTGCATAATATAAAGCCCAACCGATCATGTCCCCAGAATTATCGTTAAGCTGCACATGGAAAGTTCCGGCCAAAGGTCGCACATCAAAATTCAACCAAATAAGAGGTTGACCTGGTGTTGGGTTAGCTGGATTAACTATAGCTCCATCAGATGGATCAACGCATGAGAGACCTGAGATATCAACCACAAAATCACCTGGATCGTAGCAACCTGTACTTTGAATATTGGATTGAGTTTCTGCAGAACTGCCACAACTAATTATTCCGTTTGCTGGAGCCATGTTATCAACCCCATCATTTCCGGATGGAGTGTCATCGATAGAGCTGTCTACATTCCATGTTGACCCTCCTTCCCAACGAATCGCGTTGCAAGCATATCCCTCTCCTATACATGGAGAAACCAGAAGAGTCGCATCATCATCCTGATCTGTAGAGTCATCACCAGGTATTGAATCTGGATCATCTTCGTTGTCTGTCTCAATTTGAGCATAATTTTCATAGGAGCCTGAACCATTTACGGTCACAACCATTTCTAATGTCGTTGAGCTTCCAGCGGTCAAATGACCTGCTACGTCTCCGTTATACGTCCACTTATTGGTTCCTGTATCATAGTCATTACCCAATACTCCATTGTCACTTACATACGTAAATCCAGAAGGGAGCATATCCTCTACCGTGAATCCAGAAGAACTTGGGAGGAGGGACTCATTTGTTACTGTTAAATAAAAGGTAATGTTGTCACCAACGCTTGGATAGGCGTCCGATACGGTCTTTTCTAATGCTAAATCTACAAAAATTATTTGAGCAGCTGGACTGTCGCAAGACACTATACCGAAGTCATCATTTCCCTCCTCGACAGAATTGTCTGTATTTCTGTCATCACCGGCGCTGATGGGTGAGTGATTTCCACTGATATCCTTTATGTCCCCATCATCATCTAGATGAACATCGTACACCACAACACAAAGCGTCGCAGGAGCTTGGGTAAATCCCGTATATGTAATCGTAAATGTACCTTCGGCAAGTGTGCCTGAATTAAGATCACATGAATTACCATTCTCAATAGGGTCCAAGCCATATGGCATGAGCACATGAGGAACAGAATTTGAAATTCCTGCACCCGTATTCGCAAGACCATCTATAGTTTGATCGACAAATCCTGAGCATGTAGTAGAAGTAGATCCCAATATGGAACCAAGGTTCGTTTGACCGAGAAATTCATCGTAGCTTCCTCCGGCGGCAACCCAATCTGCTGGATTGTCCGTAAAATCTGGTTGAGTCCCATCGCCGTCTATGTCAGCAAAGACAGCAACCGCAGGAACTTTTTTATCCTCATCCGTCCAGCCCCAATCCACAATCAGAGTCAACTCATTGGTAACATAATTATAAGAAACTTGGAGACCTGTAGGTACAGGCGTGTCATCCTTGAAAGTATGGCTTGCTGTTAAAGCAGAAGATTGTCCTACAGCCGTCAACTCAAAGACCGAATTAAATGAATCATCGGGATCAACAAACCAACTCGTTTCTATATTTCCATCAGCCTGACCATCAATGTCATTTGGCCCTCCATCAGTAACCGTCCAGGGCGTATGACCATTTCCTGTATTTGGTTTTCCATCAATATGTAGAACCAAAAACTCAACGGCTTCTCCAATTTGGAAACCTGCAGCACTGATATAAGCCGTTTCTGACGGGGCATAATCAGGCTTGTCAGTAACTACCGTTGCTCCGGCACCTCCTTGTGCATGAAGGAAAGTAATTGACATCCAAAATGAAAAAAAGAAAAGTGAGCGTACAGCTAATGTGCCCATAAATTTATTGAAAGTATTCATATAAATAATTTTGGTTGATTTTTGTTTGTATACGTCTGAGCTATTCTGTTGATTTTAGACTTATTAAGATTTATACTTCGCCAAACATAACATTTATAGGTCACGATAGACAAAAAAACATAAAAATTTAATTATGTAAGTTACCAAGTATTATTAAGAAGATTATTTATGTGTTGTAACCGCGTCGCAGCCAGGGTTTTATGTACTGTAACAAGGGTCCGCCGACAACCGAAAACACCCGTTTAAACGGGCGTTTTCACTGATTGTTTTTTACGCTTTTAGCAAGCTGTTCCAAAGGCGGAAAGAACGAGAAGTACGTCTGCTACATTCACTGCACCGTCGTCATTTACATCATTTGTGCAACCTGATAGACAACCGAACTCACTTAAAACTGCGAGAATATCGTTGACTGTGACAATGAAGTCACCATCGAGGTCTCCAATACATCCGTTGGAGGTCGTTTCTTCCATACACGGATTGAAAAGAGATGTCATCGTTGTCTGAAGCATCTCATTGACAACATCTACCGCTTGAGAAATACAAACCATTCCGTTTGCCGAACCTATCCAATGAACACGAAGAAGCGGGGTGTAAACTGTATTCTTTGGAATAGAGGTGCCATCGTAGCTTAGAGAAAGAACGTCAATGCCACCTGGTACGTGTGCAGGAATCCCGGAATACACAAGTGGATCTATTAAGTTCTCTGTTTGTGAAATCTGAAGCCCGTCGAATTCCAGATGATAAGCGTAGATTCTGTTGTCTGGGTTAAGCACATGTACGTCAAAGTATTGTAAATCCCAATCCACATTTGCGATCGTGAATTCAACATTGTCAAAAGGGTTTTGAACTGCAACAGTCGGAAAGTCACAATGAGCATGAACTCCTGAGCTGTCAGGGTGAGCGTGGGCAACATTCCAATACTGACAATCCGCAATCGTAGCCGCATCAACAATATTGATTAAGCCATCAATATTAATGTCATTGCAAGCAGTAAGTGGGATATCTGAGCCCAAAACTCCTTCTGTATACAACTGTGCGTCTGTCAAGTCTTGGTCAAAATCTGCGTCGATGTCACCCATTAAGGTCGCACCTCCACAATCACCAGCACAGTCAAATAGGGTCGTGCCATAGGGCTCTCCTGAACAATCTGTGAACACTGGGCAATCTGTGATAATCGCTACTTCATATCCAGCGCTTCGGTCAATTTCAATACAAACAACACCCCAATTGTTGTCGGTATTTGTTTCATAGTGGCCCAAAGCATCTGGCGCATAATCCCAGTTTACACGAACCACTAGGCGATACTGTCCGTCAGGCACATCTGTGACATCAATCCATTGGCAACTCAGTCCGCTAGAATAAATGTCTCCGCAACCAGCGGTAATCCCCATCGTTGAACAACCGTAAGTTGCAGTCCCTCCTCCGCTACATTCTAAGTCCATCACGCAAAATCCGTTCTTAAAACCTACGGGAATGAAGCCGCCATCCATGTCAAATAAATCATATTTTGCATATCCATCATAATGCCAGTGATTGTGACAAGCACCCCACTCAAATTGTGTAGACGTCCCACCGTTTTGGCCTATATAGTAATCAAGGTCCCCTACATTCTTAATATGTGTTGTGAATCTAATGATTTGCCTCTCACCAAAGCCATTTAAGCACCCCTCTTCAATATAACAATCCGTTTCCTGAACCTGCATTGTCGTTGCGTATAGAGAGCTCGAAATCGCATCGGTGACAATTAAAAGGTCTGGCCCGTTACACAATGGGTCTCCTTCATAAACACATGACCCATTGTCTATTTCAGCGGATGGGTTGTAATTACATGCTGTCGCGTCCATGCATCCTTCGGGTGGGCCTATAAATGAAAAAGCCCAGTCAAAAGCACCGCAGCTCGCATCCAAAGATGCCCAACGTATCCACATCTGTTCTCCTCCCGTTAATAAGGCTGTAATCGCAGCCTCGTCACCACAACCACCTTGCATATTGTCATAATAAATCGTCCCTTCGTTTGTATCCCCAAAGTTGTTCATGTTACAGTAGTCGTAGATAAAAAGGGTTGTATTGCAGGCAGCTCCACAAGAGCTAAATTCATACATTCCGTTTGCTGGCGGTGTAAATGTGTACCAAAAATTATCTGAAGCCTGAGAGACAATGCCATAATCAGCCTCGGTCAAAGCTACCGCATCGTTGCAAGTTGTGCCTGGAGCACAGTCGAACATCACGACATCCTGATAGTTAAAATCACCGCCCGTCGCGACTTCAACTCCGTCAATGAATAACGTAAAATCTCCATTGCCATAGCCACAACAAATTCCATCTCCATAAGAATCGTCTATTACAAACTGCAAACAAGATGGGTCGCCTGTATTGGGGATACAAGCAGAGGCGGTGTACGCTGTATTTGTTCCAGAGTAGGGTCCACCTGATAAGAGGGTGCCACTTGCGTCGGACAAGGTCCAAGTTGTTTCCCCTGGATAGTTGTCCGTAAGGATTTGAACTACGACCTCAGACTCACCAGTCACACACTGACCTAGGACAACATATGCAGGGGCAAGAAAAAGCACGATAATAAGGGCTGAGAAATAGTTTTTCATGATTATAAAATATCCGGGATTCAGATTTAGTCAATCAAATAACGCATGAAGATCAACTTTGGTTGCGTCGTGATGACTTTACCCACAAAACTGACCGAATGCGCCGAGTATCAATAAGAGGTCTGTAACTGTTACAGCTCCGTCTGAATCGACATTTGCCCATGCGATATAGTTAATGGCTGTGACGTCTAGGCATCCTGCTTGTAAACTCAACAACTGCTGTTCGTTTACCAATGCGCTCCCGTTCCAATCAAACGAACTTAAGTACTCGGTTCAGTTAAAGCTAGATCCCGAACAGTAAACAATATAAACCTTAGGTGTGTGCGCCCAATCTGGATCCATCGCCATCCCTAACATTCCGGGCTCGCCTGACCCGCCATTCATTACTGCTTTTGACAGAACCACTGTGGAGGCGCCCGTTTCAGGATTGATTCGAGTCACCGTTCCTTGTCTGCTCGTCACCCAAACGTGGTCGTCTGGGCCCCAAAGCACTTCCCACGGGAGGTTAATCCCTGAAATCAATGTTGATTCTGTGAGGGTTGTCGATCCAACCTGATATGTGGTTTGAGCGGCGAGGTTTCCAAGCATCATAAAACCTGTAAGCAGGAATGTTATAATCTTTGGAGATATGTTGTATTCTTTCATGATGAGCATCTTAAATAATATCTGAGCCTAACAAACATATAAAACCACATATTTTGTTGATATACAGACCAACAACTGTAAATTCTTATTCATCAGCACCCTCAATGTAAAGGGCCTTTGGCCGTCTTATAAACGAAATAAACCCATGTCAGTTCAGTTCAAAAAGGTCTGTTTTAAGAAATATTGACCTGCTGCGATGAAAATCCGGCACGGGACTTGCATCTTTGTAACATATTTAAACAAAGCGCTCAATCATGAATCTCACATCAAAACAATCCCTCATTGCAATCGTAGTATTGGCTGTTGTATGCATCTTTCTTGGGGCGCAGCTATTTCTCGGAAATAAAAACTACGATGAACTCACGAATGAATATGGCCAGTTAGAGATTGACAAAGAACAGGTTGTTTTTGATTTGGAAAAAATGCGCTTCTCATACGACACCCTACAAACAGAGAACAGCATGATCATTGCCGAAATTGCCGCACAAAGAGACCGGGTAGATGATCTGCTTACAAAGGTGAAAAATGGCAATTTGGCTCTTGGGCGCGCAAAAAAAGAAGCGGAGACTTTAAGGACAATTATGAAGGGCTATATCGCCACTATTGATTCCGTTAACCAATTAAATAAAGCGCTCACGGTTGAAAATAGCGAAATGAGGGACAGGGTTGAAGAAGTGCAGGACAGAAACTCACTGCTTGAAGAGCGTCAAGAAAACATGTCTGAAATCATTGAGGTTGGAAGGGTGCTTCAGTGTGTCGAAATTGAAGCAATGGGGGTTCGGATTCTTTCTTCGGGGAGGCAACGCGAAACCTCACGGGCTGATCGAACAGACATGATTAAGGTTTGTTTTGCGCTTTTAGAAAACAGAATATCAGAGCCTGGAAGCAAACTCTTGCACCTAAGAATAACGGGGCCAAATGAACAGGTATTGCTTTCGGGAGACGAGGATGGATACAGCGCTTCGAGAACAATAGACTACGCAAACAAACGACTAAACGCTTGCGTATTCTATACAAAAGAGGGAGAGGGTTCCAGTTTAGAGCCTGGAACATATCTTGTTGAAATTCTAGAGGAAGAAGTTGTAATCGGTAGCTCCACTATCGACATGAGATAAAAACTATCCGGCCTCACTTATAAATCACAAGAAAACCTCTCTTGTTTTTTGTTGACTTTCGGTCAATGAAAATGACATCCACAGAAACTGGGAGAAGGGGCGAATTGTTTGCAGAAAAATATCTAAAATCCATTGGGTTTAAAATCATCGATAAAAACTGGAGGTGGCGAAAATGCGAAATCGACATCATTGCGATTCACAACGGTACGGTCGTTTTTCTTGAAGTGAAAACCAGAGGAAGTAGCGCGCTTGATGAAGGTGTCGAGATAAAACAAGGGCAGAGACAACGAATAGTTGT
>JAQCID010000056.1 GCA_027618855.1 Bacteroidota bacterium
AAAAAACAAATTGCTTTCCTTTGAAAGCGGGCGCAAAGATACTGCACTTTTTTAATGGTGCAAGTGAAAAGTGATTTTAATTTCAACTTTCTTAAGTCATCCGTTTGTCAAAAAACTCACCTTCCTTCGAAAGCGGATGCAAATTTACATTAGGTTTTCTCCCTGACAAGATTTTGTTACTTTATTTCTTGAGTTTCTTCAATTAACCTCTCTAGGTCTAGGTATAGCTGAGAAATCTCTTCCTCTTTCGTTCCGTCATAGAACCCCCTAAGCCTGCCCTGAGGATCGACCAGTACCACGTTCTCAGTATGCACAAAGTCTTGATAACCACCATCCCCCTCGTCCAAACAAGCGAAATAGCTCTTCCTGGCCAATTTATATATCTCATCCTTTTGTCCTGTAAGAAACCACCACAAAGATGGGTCTGCACCGTGTTTATCGGCATATGAAAAAAGGACCGACACACTGTCCGCAACAGGGGTGACTGAATGACTAAGGATGCGAACTCCATCAGGCAAACGGTCATGAATGAGTTTTATGTTGCTTGTTAGGAGCGGGCAAATCGTGGCGCATCTCGTGAAAAAGAAGTCTACGATAAGAATTGAACCCGCTACATCTGACAAAGAAACTGTATCTCCAAGTTGATTTATGAGCGTGAAATCAGAAATTCGATGGTCATCCTCTGTCTGTAAACTGGGATCAACCAGGGCTGGATTAATTTGAGATGGCTGATAAATAGGTAGCCTTTCTTCAACGCGTAATAAAAAAAAGTATGTGTACAGAATAGCACTTGAGGCTATTGTCACAAAAAGTGCGATGGCTTGCTTGCTCCCCATAACAATTAATTAGATGAATGATAGACTTGAATTCCTGACACAAATGTTCTGAGCGTTTTTGCTTCTAAAATTTGATCTGGGTCAACTGTGAGGAGATTGCGGTCCATCACGACAAGGTCTGCCCACTTGCCTACCTCTATAGATCCTACTTCATTTTCGTGGAAATTTGCGATCGCAGCCCAAAGAGTCATTCCGTAAATGGCGGATTCTCTGGTAAGGCTTTGGTCTATATGATAGCCTTCAGAAGGATAACCCTCAGAGTCTTTGCGAATAGTCGCTGCGTAAAAGGTTTTACGTGGATCAATATCCTCTACAGGCATATCTGTACCTAAAGGAAGAATTCCAATTGCGTTTTGCAGATCAAGATAGGTGTAGGCAGTCCTTATTCTATTTCTTCCGAGACGTTCCCCTGCCCAATACATATCAGAAGTCGCATGTGTAGGTTGTACTGAAGGGATGATGCTCGCCGATGTGAATAAAGGCAAGTCCGAAGGGGAGACGACCTGAGCGTGCTCAATGCGCCACCTTTTGTCATTTTGACCTCCCAGAACAGCGTTATATAGGTTGAGGACATTTCTAACTGCAGAATCGCCGATGCAATGTGTTGCCACTTGAAAGCCTCGCTCGTATGCCAAATCTAAGTTTGCACGAAACTCCGCAGAATCCTGGAAAATAAAGCCACTGTGAGATGGGCGGTCTGAATAGGGCTCCAAAAGTGCAGCACCACGAGAACCTAGGGATCCATCCATGTAAAATTTGATGGATTGAGCAATTAAGCGGTCTGATCGATGTGGCCCTTTTGCGAAAGCAGAATCTAGATTAGGTTGTGTTCCACTTGCCATGGCAACAACTCGAATTTTAAGATCTCCTGTCCTGTGAAGCGAATCTATCCTTCTGATATCCGATACATCTAAACCAGCATCCACCACCGTCGTCAAACCCAAAGCAAAAAGATCATGTTGTGCCAGAATGAGCGCTGCATCTTTTGCAGGACCATCATGAGGAGGTAGGAATACCAAAAGAGAATCCGCTGCGCCATCTATGAGGACGCCCGAAGGAGATCCATCTTCAAGCGAAATCATTTCGCCACCTTGAATGAAACGTACATCAGACATCCCAGCTATTCTCAGTGCGGCGGAATTTGCCAAAAGTGCATGTCCATCAATCCTTCGTATCGCAACAGGTCTTGATGGAAACAGCTCATCCAATCGTGCACGTGTGGGATACGTTGAAGGCGACCATTTGTTTTGGTCCCACCCCCTACCTGACAGCCATCCAGAAGGATGGGTTTCCGAGAAGGCTACCAGTCGCGTTAAAACCTCATCATAAGAGACCGAACCGACAAGATCAACCTCTAGCCTGCTTAAGGCATACCCCGTGAAGTGCGCATGAGCATCGATTAAGCCTGGATAAACAACAGCCTGCTTCAGGTCAATTTTTTCGTCAGCGATGTATGCATTTAAGATCTTCCGCTCAGGCCCTACCGCTACGATTTTGCCGTTTTTTATTGCAATGGCGATTTTCGCTGTACTAATAGGTGTGCCATCACATACCAAACCAACAGCGTTATGTAAGATTAGATCTGCGTGTTGTGATTTAAGATTACAACACGTCAGAAAGATGAATGCTGAAAATGAAAGTGCCAAATAACGAAGAAAATATCTCATCTATTTTTATGAATCAGGAAACACACACTAATTTAGGTGTAACTCTGCATTATTTTTAACTAAATTGCCGTTCAAATATAACACCTAAATCATGCTAAATTCTGTACGTTTTTTCTTTACTATCGCTTGCATCTTCGTTGCAACTTTAACATCTGCTCAAGTTGTAACCCATACGATTGCTCAGGTTCAAGGAGAGCTTTACTCTTCCCCACTGCTTGAACAAGTCGTGACTGTTGAAGGAGTGGTCACCGCTGCGACTGATTACAGCTATTTCTTACAAGATGGATCGGGCCCTTGGAACGGTGTCTACATCTACGACAACACAAATCTACCTGCTGTGGGAGATCACGTAATCCTTACAGGAGAAGTACTTGAATATTACGATCTCACTGAGATTTCTAACATCACTTATTTTGAAACGGTAAGTTCAGGCAATGATCTGCCAGCTGCAATTAATCTCACGACTGGATTTATTGCTGAATCAGGAGAAGCATACGAAGGCTGCCGTGTAAAAGTAACAAATGCTGCTTGTTCTAATCCAGACCTGGGATTCGGTGACGGATATTTTGATGACGGATCTGGGGATTGCATGATCGACGATATGCTTTACACACCTGACCCGGCTTGGATGCTCGGAGAATACTACTCTGTAACCGGTGTTCTTACATACACCTATGAAGAGTATAAGATCGAACCGAGCAGTGCTGCAGATGTGAGTATAGGGATGGCTGTAGGATCAATCGACGTTTCGGCGATGAACATTTACCCGAATCCGACCGTTGATGCGATTAATTTCAAACTGAATTCACATGCCAAGGCCTACGTATATGATACAAATGGTCGCCTGGTGTTCACACAAGATGTTGTCTCTGGAGACGTCAACTTAGATGTAAGTGGACTTCGCCACGGAACATACAGAGTAGATTGTGTTTCTGAAACCTCAATCATGAGAGCAGGTTTCGTGAAGCAGTAAAGCTTCTAGTTATTTTTTGTCCGCGAAGCGAGAGCCCGCGTACAATTCATATCCCAACCACCGACATTCTAAAGGGCCATTGTGCACTTTATGTCGGTGGTTGCTTTTTAAGCCGATATTCTTAATCGCTTCTGGGTTAGACGAGATGATCCAGGCCTTAAATCCAGGCCAATGAAACTTGAGTCTGTCGCCTATAGCTGCGTACATTTCATCAATGTTTTCAGGTTCCATTCGCTCTCCATAAGGCGGGTTGATCACAACCACACCGCCCTCGGTACTCTGGGGTTCTGATTGGAAGAAATCGATTTCATCTACACTAACATTGTGAGAAGGCAAATCAAGTTGTGAAAGAGCGTATTTGGTTTGGGATATCGCATCTCCACTTATATCAGAAGCATAGATGGCCGTAGGAATAGGTGGATTGAAATTCATCGCCTCATCACGAACAGCAATCCAAGCGGATCGATTGAAATTCATCCACTCCATGAACGCAAAGTGAGAACGATTCATTTGGACTGGCATCCCCGAAGCCCAAAGCGCAGCTTCACATGTAAATGTACCGGACCCACACATGGGATCGTATAACGGTATCCCTGGTTGCCACCCGCTTAATGCGAGAAGACCTGCAGCCAAAACTTCATTTAATGGTGCAATCGCTTTTCTAGATCTGTACCCTCTCTTGGACAAAGGGTCTCCACAAGCGTCCAAAGAAATGGTCACATCTTCCCGACTGATATGCAAATGGATCCTCACATCCGGATTCTGCCGATCAATAGAAGGTCGCGCTCCTTTTTTCGCACGAAATCTATCTACAATCGCATCCTTTAAACGAAGAACAGCAAATTGATCATGCGTGAAATGATCTGAGTATATTGTAGAATCAATGGTTAACGTTCCATCCTCTTTCAACACATCCTCCCACTTCTTTCTCGCGGCCATGCGGTAAAGATCATCGGTATGCTTCGCTTGGAATTGGTATAGAATCCGCAACACTTTTAATGTAAATCGAGCGTGCATACAATGTCGATACATGACTTCAGCAGTGGCTGTAAAGCCGACCCCTCTCCTGCCGATTTTAATTTCTGTCGCCCCATGCGCCAGAAGCTCATCAGCAACCAACTGTTCTAACCCTGCAAGTGTTTTTGCATGGTACGTTGCTGTGGGAATGTTTGTTATATCCATTGTTATTGTATCAACCGCCTTTGCGTTTTACATGAAATCCATCTTCTTCAAGAATGGACACTACTTGATCTCTGTGATCGCCTTGGATCAGAATACACCCTTCTTTCACAGCCCCTCCAACGCCACATTTTACTTTAAGCGTTTTACCCAAAGCAAGGAGTTCTGAAGCGGGTCCGTCATGACCTTCTATCAATGTTACAGGTTTCCCCGCGCGTAGTTTTCTGTCCAAACTCACATATAGCTTACAAATTGAGGGCGACCAATTGCGGTCATCTTCGGCAGCACTGTCTTCATCCCAATTGAACCCAGAATTGGTACTGAAAACCATGCCGTCGTTATTTCGTCTTCGTTTTGCCATTTTATTTGCAAGTATTGCGCAAGGTACGCGGTAGATTTGCGGTATGGCACATTTTGAGGACGCAACAAATGAATATTCGGAAGATCATTCATCTCCTGAGGGAGAGGTGTTGTCACGACTGAGAAGGGATACATGGCTGACAACGACAAAACCACAGATGCTCAGCGATCCAATTCAGGGTCGTTTTTTATCTACAATAAGTAAAATGGTTCGCCCGAATCGCATCTTGGAATTCGGAACGTTTACGGGGTACGCTACGATATGCCTGTCTGAAGGTCTTTCTCCACAGGGAGAAATTCATACTGTCGAAATAAACGACGAATTAGAGAGCATACATCAGAAGTACTTTCAGGAAGCGGGGGTTTGTGAAAACATCACGCGACATTACGGTCATGCTTTGGACATTATTAAAAGTGGAGAAATCAAGGGTGAATTTGATCTTATATGGTTAGATGCAGACAAAGAACACCAAATAGAATATGCAGAATTTGCAATATCTAGACTCCGAAGTGGAGGATGGCTCCTTATAGACAATGTGATTTGGGGAGGGGCCGTTCTCGATAAGAAGAAACGCACAAAACCCGAATCTGGAGCCTCAAGAATACACCAATTAAATAAGTATATCCTGGATCACAAAGAGCTTGAGAATGTACTCATACCCGTTTGGGATGGAGTACAAATCGCTATGAAAATTTAAGCGACAACCGCAGCAACCGCATCTGCAGCTTCCTGAAGAAGGATGACGGAGGTTACTTTTAAGCCAGACTCGTCAATAAGCTTCTTCGCCTCTGTGGCATTTGTTCCCTGTAGACGGACGATAATAGGAACATCGATGTTCCCCATATTTTTATATGCATCGACAACACCTTGAGCCACTCTATCGCAACGAACAATACCACCAAAGATATTTACGAGTATGGCTTTTACGGAAGGGTCTTTCAGAATAATACGGAACGCTTGCTCTACTCTAGATGCGTCAGCTGTGCCGCCTACGTCAAGAAAATTTGCGGGTTCACCACCACTTAATTTGATAATATCCATGGTCGCCATCGCGAGACCTGCTCCGTTCACCATACACCCAACATTTCCATCGAGCTTGACATAGCTAAGGCCTATTTCGTCAGCTTCTAGTTCTGTAGGATCCTCCTCGGTTTTGTCACGCATCGCTTCATATACGGGATGACGAAAAAGGGCATTGTCATCTAGACTCACCTTCGCATCTACTGCAATGACTTTGTTGTCAGACGTCTTTAGAACTGGGTTAATCTCAAACATTGAAGCATCACACCCGATATATGCATCATAAAGTTTGAACACAAAGTGGATCATCTGCTTATAAGCTTGACCACTGAGACCTAGATTAAACGCAATGCGGCGCGCTTGAAATCCCTGAAGTCCTGCACCGGGATCGATCGTCTCTGTATAGATCAGCTCTGGCGTATTTTCAGCGACTGCTTCAATATCCATCCCTCCTTCAGGAGAATACATAATGATATTTTTACCCGAGGATCTATCTAAAAGAACTGAAACATAGAACTCCTCCGTTTCTGTTTCTCCTGGGTAGTATACGTCTTGAGCCACAAGAACCTTGTTGACCATTTTTCCTTTTGAGGAAGTCTGAGCAGTCACCAAATGGCCACCCAGGATTCCTGATGCCACACCCTTTACTTTGTCAAGACCTTTTGCAAGAACAACACCGTGAGACCCCGTTTCTATGACGGCACCTTTGCCTCGGCCACCTGCATGAATTTGGGCTTTTACAACAAACCATTCTGTGCCCGTATCCGCTGCTAATTTTTCAGCAACGCTGTAAGCCTCTTCTGCAGTCTCTGCAACGAGTCCTTCTTGAATAGCAACTCCAAAACTTTTAAGGATAGATTTACCCTGATACTCGTGAAGATTCATTTTTCTGCTTTTAAGAGTTGATTTTACGGGGCAAAGTTAGGCAATTTTAGGGGCACGAGTGCGTAGATTGCAACTGTGATTCAAGTAAAAAATATTCGGAAACAATTTGGGGATTTAGAGGTCTTAAAAGGCATTACTCTTCAGGTGTCAGAAGGCGAAGTCGTCAGCATCGTTGGAACCTCTG
>JAQCID010000057.1 GCA_027618855.1 Bacteroidota bacterium
TAACGCAAAATTGAAAGACTTTCGTCTTTCCACTTCACTTCTTATTAATCACGATCTCTTCTTTCACGACGATCTCCTCTATCTCCTCTATCTCCTCTATCTCCTCGGTCACGGCGTGGTCTTTCAGCGGGCTCAACAAATCCTTCAGGTTTGTCAAGTATCGCTTTACGGCTCAACTTAATCTTACCCGTTTTCGGGTCACGTCCTACAACTTTAAACTTTACTTTTTCTCCTTCCTTAAGGACATCCTCAACATTGTCTACACGTTTCCATTCAAGTTCACTGACGTGCAGCAAACCATCAATTCCAGGAAGAACTTCAACAAAGGCACCATAAGGCATTATTGTCTTCACCGTTCCTTCATAAATTTCACCTATTTCAACAGTTGGAGGGAAAGCAATCTGCTTAATGCGTGCAACAGCATCTTCAATTGAAGCTTTATCTGAAGCAGCAACCTCAACACGACCTTCTCCATCAATGTCTTCAATAGAAATATTTGTATTTGTATCTGCTTGAAGTTGCTGAATGATTTTTCCTCCAGGTCCGATAATTGCACCGATAGAATCTGCAGGAACGTTGAAAGCAACGATTCGTGGAGCGTGCTCTTTGAAATCTTCACGTGGCTTATCTAGAACCTTAAGCATCTCACGACGAATATGATGACGACCCTCACGAGCTTGCTCTAAAGCTTCTCTAAGGACATCCATACTTATCCCTTGGATCTTCATGTCCATTTGACAAGCAGTAATACCATCTTCAGTACCCGTAATTTTAAAGTCCATATCTCCCAAGTGATCTTCATCTCCGAGGATATCACTGAGAATTGCATACTTACCAGATTCCTTGTCAGTAATCAATCCCATCGCAATACCTGAAACGGGTGCCTTAATTTTTATGCCACCATCCATTAAAGCAAGAGTTCCTGCACATACTGTGGCCATTGAAGATGAACCATTCGATTCTAAAATCTCAGAGACCAACCTTATGGTGTAAGGACACTCGTCAACTGGAGGCAATACGTGTTTAAGAGCACGTAAAGCAAGATTACCATGACCTACTTCTCTTCGACTCGTTCCGCGTAGTGGTCTCTCCTCACCAGTAGAAAATGGAGGGAAGTTATAATGAAGTAAGAACTTTTCAGTTTTACGTACCAATGCACTATCTATTAACTGTTCATCTTGCTTCGTACCAAGTGTTAATGTCGTTAATGCCTGTGTCTCACCACGTGTAAAGAGCGCAGAACCGTGACAACTAGGCAGATAATCTACTTCTCCCCATATGGCACGGATGTCAGTTGTAGAACGTCCGTCAAGACGAACACCTTCCAAAAGAACCAAATCCCGGATTGCTTTCTTCTCTACATCATGAAGATAAGATTTAAGCATATATGCCTTTTCCTTTCCTTCTTCATCTGAAAGAGTAGCTACGAAATCAGCAGTAATCGCTTTAAAAGAAGCTTTTCTTTCAACTTTAGATTTGCCTTTTTGAGCAGCCTCATACATTTTAGGATATAAGGTATCAAATACCTTTGCCTTAAGATCATCATCGTGATCCTCATGAGAATACTCACGACTTACGCCATATTTACCTACTGCCTTAGCCAATTCTATTTGTGCTTCACATTGAGTAGTAATCGCTTTTGAAGCAAACTCTATGGCGTCAACCATTTCTGACTCACTCACTTCAGACATCTCACCCTCAACCATTACGATACTGTCAAGAGTACCCGCAACCATCAAGTCAATATCAGCCAAAGCTAATTCTGAGCGATATGGATTGATAATAAATTCACCATTGACACGTGCAACACGAACCTCTGAAATAGGACCGTTAAATGGCACATCACTTACAGCAATACAAGCACTTGCAGCCAATCCAACCAAACTGTCAGGCAAAACTTCTTCATCGGAAGACATAAGCTGAACCATTACCTGAGTTCCCGCATGATAATCAGATGGAAACATCGGTCGAAGAGCTCTATCTACCAGACGCATCAACAGAACCTCTGAATCAGAGGGACGAGCCTCACGCTTAAAGAATCCACCAGGGAATCTACCAGCGGCAGCATATTTCTCTCTGTAATCAACAGTTAAGGGTAGGAAGTCTACTTCGTCTCTTGCGTTAGCACTACTCACTATTGTAGCAAGGAGCATTGTTTTGCCACAACGAAGAACAATAGAACCGTCAGCTTGTTTTGCTAGCTTTCCAGTTTCAAGGCTGATCTCGCGCCCTTTGCCGAGATCAATGGTTTGGTTATTTACCGTGTAATTCATGTCTTTTTTATATATCTCACTCTGCGATTTGCTTAATTAACGCAACGATACGGTATTAAATATTCCGCATTTGTTTCATCAAAAATCAAGCCAAATAATTCGATTTCGAATAACTGTAAAGAACACAACAAAGTTCAAGTAATATTTTACTCGATTTTTTAACCGTGATCTGATCAGCATTAAATTAGCGACGTAGCCCTAATTCTTTTACGATAGCACGATATCTTGTGATATCCTTACTTATTAAGTAATCAAGTGCTTTACGACGTTTAGCAACCAAAGCGATAAGAGCTCGTTGGGTGCTAAAATCTTTTCTGTTACTCTTAAGGTGACTCGTAAGATGATTAATACGATAAGAGTAAATGGCAACTTGTGCCTCTGGAGAACCTGTATCGGCAACTCCTTTTCCGTGCTTGGCGAAGAATTCCTTCTTCTTTTCAGTATTTATATAGTACATGGCGAAATCTTTTGATGTCCGTTATGCGAATAAAAAATTATAGCGCAAATGTACAATATTAAATTAGAATACATGCATTAATTATACACCACCGTAATGTCAACAGTCAATTATTGAAAACCTCAGTTTGAAGTATGAAGCATTCGAATTGCAAAATGCAACTTGGATTTAAGCTCTTTTCTAGGCACAATTGCATCTAAGAAGCCGTGCTCTAACAAAAATTCTGACCGCTGAAAACCCTCTGGCAAATCTTTGCCTATTGTTTCTTTCACCACGCGAGGTCCAGCAAATGCAATAAGCGCATTTGGCTCAGCGATATTAAGGTCTCCTAACATCGCAAATGAAGCCGTAACTCCACCGGTAGTAGGGTCTGTAAGTATACTTATAAAAGGCAAACCTGCCTTCGATAGCATCGAAAGTTTTGCGCTGGTTTTTGCCATTTGCATTAAGCTATATCCAGCTTCCATCATCCTCGCCCCTCCTGACTTTGAAATACAAATAAAGGGTCTGCCTTTCTTAATCGCATGATCAATACCTCGCGCGATCTTTTCTCCAACAACTGACCCCATAGAGCCCCCGATAAAAGAAAAATCCATACAAGCAATCACCACAGGAATGCCCTCAAGTTCACCAGAAGCAACTCTTAAAGCATCATTTAAACCCGTTTTTTCTTTTGCAGCCTTCAATCTTTCTAGATATGGCTTCGTATCTGTAAACGATAATGGATCTTCTGAAATCAATTTAGGAGCGAGACTTCGACATTTACCATTGTCAAATAACAAAGCGAAATACTCAGCACTGCCTATACGCTCGTGATGGTCGCAATGCCCACATACCCACAAAGCGTCTTCATGATCTTGTGCCGATACAATGTTCTTGCAACTTGGACACTTGTACCAGGCACCTTCAGGTATTTCCTTTTTCTCAGCCGACTTCGTCGTAATGCCTTCAGTATTTCTTTGGAACCAACCCATGCTTTTTTTTTGACAAAGTTAATCGTGTTAGAATGGATGACCTAAACCTAAATGCAATGCTCCGTTTGGTCTGGCTTCAATGAACCACCTTTCCCCTTCTGAATGTGTGGGATCGTGCAATCTCAATGCTGCATCCAAGCGTATGAGAAAGAATTCGAAGTCAAGCCTCAACCCCATACCCGCACTAAGGGCTATTGAAGAAAATCCTGATGAATTCCATGATGTCCCATCGTTGTCACCATTCCCATTCTGCCAAATATTTCCCGCGTCCGCAAAAAGAGCAACAGTCGTTAATGAAGACCATTTAAATCGGAATTCTGATGAGATGTCAAGGCGATAATCGCCCACTCCACGAAGAACACCTTGTGTAGACAATTCTTCAGCGTAATTTCCTGGTCCCAATTCTCTGATAGGCCAACCCCGAATGCCATTTAATCCACCACCGAAAAACCCTTTTGAGTAAGGCAAGGTTTCTGTTCCTTCCCCCACAAAAGCGCCTCCAAATCTGAATCTTGATTTGAATACCATGTCTTCCCTATGACGCAACCTTGTACTCATCACCCATGAACCATCGACACGCAGGAACTTGATGACAGGCACTTCTCCTATTTTCACTTCTCCCTCCTCAGACACCTCCCACCCCATTAATGGAGACAGGGTTTTACTTGCCAAACCTGACCATTCAAAACCGAGGTCCATATTCCCACCATTTGTACCCACCAATGAATTCCACCCAATTCTACTTCCTGTGATTGCATAATCACTGAATCTTAGTTTTAAAACCTCGTTATCTTCAGCTTCTAGCCAGTCAGCGAAATCATCAGAAATATCTAGATTCACATAAGACAACTGAATCACGTCAATCACAATCCTGCTCCTCCTTACTGGATTTTCAGTCCATTCAATTCTGTGGCGATAGTCAAAAGTTGAACTGGAGTATTCAGGCCGAGATTCCCGGGTTGCTTGCATTAACCACTCAGAGTGTGGTTCAGTTGATTTGGGAAGCGCATGGAGACGAATTGGAGAAATCCCTATGGTTCTATACGACCCTAAAAAACTGAATTCTCCACTGTTTGGAACAATCGAAGAAGATGTATACGAAAAAGGCTGCGTAGAAGCGATTGCCGAAGAGACCGTCCAGGTCAACACATCTCCTCGGCCTGTAGTATTGTTGTCGGTCCAGGTGATTTTGCCAAGCGGACCATATCTCGTGTCGGCGCGAGTCATATCAAACTCAAGGGCGAGATCATACCTTGGAGCATCTTGAATATCAACTGTGACATCTACTACACCATAGTTGCGGTCAAGAGAAATCGGAAAGTCTTTTTTTAATTCGACAATTTTTAGGGCAGAAACACCAGAAAGTCTCCGATATGAAGATTCAAATTTTGCAGGATCAAACCCCGCACCTTCTTCGAGTGTGACAAGATGTTTAAGTATGGACGACATGAGGGGCTTTGTCATATTGCTTTGGTCAAAAAAGACAGAGCCTATCTTCATCGATTTATGCGGAATCGGCGTGGAGGAGCTTTCCAAACGTTGACCACGTAAAATGATTTCAACATTCACGCCACCTTCGAGATTTAAAGTATCCAATTCGAATTTAACAAACCCTTCGTTAAAAGTGGCAAACCCGAGCCTACCCGCAAGTTTGGAAATCCTTTCCCTTTCATTGTTAAGGTCTGTAATACTTAAAGGGGATCCTTTTTGTAAAAGACCTCCTTTGCGTATTTGATTCTCTGGAAGGCCTGAAGTGGTTGTATTCCAAATTACTTCTTTAATGCTCCATCTTGTACCCAAATCAATGCTATAGACAGCCTCCCATCCTGAAATATGAGACGAATCCGGTTTGACAGAAACACTCGCTTGAAGATATCCCTCTTGATTGAGTACTTGGACCATTTTCAGTGACGTGCGGTAAAGCGCATCATAGTTGTAATATGAAGGTGGCTCTCCAAAGACCTCACGTATTCTATAACGAAGACCTCCAGGACTTTTGTTACGCGCATCCCGTCTGTCGAGACTGCGAGACAAAGCCTCAGGTCGAATCATCTGATATGCATAAAGTCTCCATGTCATTCCAATAAACCTTCTGTTTGGTCTAATTCTGTAGGATTCTTCTAGTTTAGAAGTCAACTTGTCAGTGAGCTTCTCATTGCATTCTATTGATTGAGACACCAACAGATGACGCTCCGCAGAAGTGTTTTGGGATAAACATTGAAAAGGGAACAGAATAACGACAATAATTATACCTGTAGCTATGTAACTTGGCACCGTGAATATGCTTACAAAAAATGAACGCAACGCAATAAAAGCACTACGTAACCGAGAAAACCGGTTGAATGAGAAGCGTATGGTGGTAGAGGGAGACAAATGTGTGATTGAATTACTGAAAAGTTCAATTGAAACGAAGCGAATTTACGTTACGAACGGGATTGAGATTAATGAAATAAGAACTCTCGCTGAAAAAAAATCGATTGAAGTAACTGACGTCTCTTCTAAAGACATGGAAATTATGTCTAGCATGAGTACAGCACCGGGGATTTTAGCATTGGGACGTGTTGTAGAATTTAGCGCTGAAGATGTTGTAGGGGGATTAAAAAACGTTCAGAATTCGGCAATACCTACTCTGATGATCTTGGATGATGTTTCTGATCCTGGAAATGTGGGCACACTCATCAGAACAGCGGATTGGTTTGGACTTGCTGGGATTGTTTGTTCTGCTCGTACTGCAGATATATGGAATCCCAAAACAATTCAATCCTCAATGGGATCTGTTTTTCGAATTCCAATATGTACTGCAAACCCCTTAGATGTAATCAAGCGATTTGAATTAAAAGCCGTTGCACTAGACGCACGAGGAGATAATTTTTTTAAAAGCACGTTGGTTCCTGATGCGATTGTGATTGGCTCGGAATCACATGGTCTGAGTGACGGATTGATCGATGTCTGTGACGCTACGTGGTCAATCCCAGGAAAAGGAAATGCGGAATCTCTTAACGCTGCAATTGCTGGAGCAATTGTGACCTCTGAGTTGTCACGAAGACTGTCTGCACTTGGCCTTTAAGGTCTGAACCATCATATTGCACCATGTTCGCTCAATCTCCAATTGAGTGCCCGTATTTGCGCCTAAAAACGTCACAACTTGTGCGAGTCGTTCTTTAAATTCAACGCGATCGTTTTCTGAGATTTCAATATCTTCAGAATAACGCATGAGTTCTGTATCTCCTAAATATTCTGCGGCCAAGACTTGGTTGGGCCAAATTTTATACCCTTTAAAAATCGCCTTGTCTACCAATTCAGCAATTGTCCTTTCAGTCCTTTCACCTTCTACCTCCTTCCACGGTATCGTATTGCAAAATTCCAGATGCACT
>JAQCID010000058.1 GCA_027618855.1 Bacteroidota bacterium
GCCATCGGAGTATCGTTGTCCGCACACAAATTCTTCGCACTCGGAAGTTGGCCTTGAGAAATGTAGTCTTTTAAGCGCTGCATAAAATCAGGCGACGTTTTTTGAGCGCGGTGAATCGCCATGTACCGTTCGAAGTATACATACATCGCAAAGATGCTCATGAGCGCCAGTGGCAACATGATATACCACCCACCTTCCATGAGGAGTTCAAGAATATTCACATCAACTTCAGAAATAGTATCTGTGACTGCGTCAGCAGTATTCGCTTGTAAAAAAATAGTATGGAGCATGTGTGTATTCGCTATAATGAAACCAAACGCCTAAGTTCCTCTATTTCGTATAATCAATCACAGCAAATCACATTCGTTTTCAGGTCAAACAGGTTTAAAACCTAGTTTACGCAAACATGAGGATATAGACCCCGGCTCCAGCAAAATATCCCGCTATAGCTAGCAAACTTATCTTTTTTAGGTACCAAATAAAATCGATACGCTCCAAGCCCATGACCGCAACACCTGCTGCAGAACCTATAATTAGAGCCGAACCTCCTGTACCCGCACAATAAGCAAGGAACTGCCAGAAGTGCCCGTCCTTGGTAAATTTACCAGACCACTCATCTGTAACTGCATCAAGTGGAACAACATCATACATGCCCATTGATGCGGCAACCAAGGGGACGTTATCTACAATGGCAGAAAGAAGCCCTATCGCCAAATCAATTAAATACACATCATTGAGTGCCGCACGAAGTGATTCAGCGGCAAAAAGAAGGTGTCCAGCTTCCTGCAATGCAGCTACTGCGAGAAGTATCCCTAGGAAAAACAACACAGAAGAGACATCAATCTTTTTCAAAACACCAATCACAGAGAGCTCCGTTCTTTGATCGTGATTCTTTGAGTAGTGTAAACGTTCTGTAAGCATCCAAATTGCACCCAATGAAAGCATCATTCCCATAAAGGGTGGAAGGTGAGTTACGGTTTTGAAAACGGGCACAAAAAGGAGCCCACAAACCCCAACAACAAATACCAAATTTCTCTCAAAACTTGTCGTGGAATCTTTGTTTGGGTCATTGTCAAAGACAGGTCTTGTCACTGTTCCCTTCAGACGGAAAGTGAGAATGATGAGTGGGACAAGTATCGCGACAATTGAGGGTACAATTAAATTTACAATAATTGCAGAGGTACTAAGCTGTCCACCAATCCAAAGCATCGTTGTCGTCACGTCACCTATAGGAGACCAAGCACCCCCAGCGTTTGCAGCAACAACGACCATACCCGCAAACAACCAACGCGTCTCTTTGTCGTCTATCAACTTTCTCAACAGCGAAATCATCACGATGGAGGTCGTCAGGTTATCTAGCAAAGCGGAAAAGAAAAAAGTTAAGATGCAGATAATCCACATCAACTTCACCTTGCTGCTTGTATTGATCCGATCTGTGATGACTCTGAATCCCTCATGAGCATCCACAAGTTCAACAATGGTCATCGCCCCTAAAAGAAAAAACAAAATACTTGAGATCTCCTGCATGTGATGAAGGAGTCTGTGCTCATAGAAAACACTTAAAGAGGCATGTCCATCGCCCGCAGAGAAGGACGAGAAGAAATCCGCGAGATGTGCTGGAACCTCAGTATATCCAATCACAAACAAACCCCACAGAACCGTTCCAGTTAACAACGCCGAAGCGGCCTTGTCTATTTTAATCTGATGCTCAAGAACAATTCCCACATATCCAATCACAAAAATCGCAAGTAAAATATAATCCATACTGTCTAGTTCAATGTTTTAAGCGCCTTCGCGAATGCTGTGGCTGTAAGCAAGGTTGAGTCAGAATGAATGGCGTGCGTTGCTTCAAGAGCGCGACATATCACATCCGAAGTGTCTCTAAATAT
The DNA here is from genome assembly GCA_027618855.1 of Bacteroidota bacterium. Lineage (GTDB taxonomy): Bacteria > Bacteroidota > Bacteroidia > Flavobacteriales_D > Sanyastnellaceae > UBA974. Next base: position 1,890 of record JAQCID010000058.1, read on the forward strand.
TCCCTCATCAGACATGTCTACTTTGCTGTCACTCATCAGGTATGCAAACACTCTCGCCATTCCACAATTTGCAATAAAGTCTGGGATCAACGCAATCCTCGTATCGACATATTCTGCGATGGGTCCATAGAAAATCGCCTTGTCTGCAAACGGTACGTTTGCCCCAGATGAAATAAGTGTTACTCCTGCATGAATCATCCTTTCAACTTGATCTAATGTCACAAGTCTAGAGGCTGCACATGGCAAAAAGACATCTGCTTTTATATCCCAAATTGATTGATTGACTTCATCAAATGAAAGCGCATCATCGGATACAAGTGAGTTGCCATCTTTCGCAAAGAAGAGAGCTGCAACCTGACCGTGATCCATACCTTCCGCCTTGATAAGCCCACCTTCTCTGTCGATAATACCCACTATCGTTGCCCCCGCTTGAGAAAGATAGTACGCAGCTGCAGCACCTACATTTCCCCAACCTTGAATGATCACTCTCTTGCCATGGATGTTGCCGCCATATATATTGTAGAAATGACGCACAGATTCTGACACACCATATCCCGTAATTAGATCTGCAACCCTGTATTTTCGGTGAACATCGGGCGAAATATTGACATCCTCCACAATCTGAGAAACGCCTTGACGGAGATTCCCAATTCTGTGAACTTTTTGGGCTTCGTTTGGTTTAAAGTGCCCCGTAAAAACACCCTCTTGAGGGTGCCAAACTCCATTTCCTTCTGTAATTGGAATCACCTCGTGTATTTCATCTACATTCATATCCCCTCCAGTTCCATAGTAATGCTTGAGGAGAGGTGTAACTGCAGCGAACCAGCGCTCTAGTACACCACGTTTGCGTGGATCGTTTGGGTCAAAATTAATTCCTGATTTGGCACCGCCAATTTGAGGACCTGAAACCGTGAATTTGATCTCCATCGTCTTTGCAAGAGACTCTACTTCGTTTTGATTTACACCCAAGTGCATCCGTGTTCCGCCACCTGCAGCACCCCCTCGTAAAGAGTTAATCACTACCCAACCTTTTGCTTCGGTCTCAGTATCATTCCAACTAAAAACGATTTCTGGCTTTCGTTCTTCGTAATGCTTGAGAATTTCTTTCATAAAAATATCTTGTGACTTTCGAGCGGCAAAGATAACCACTTCTTATCATCTATTGGGCATCCAAACAGCTCCACTTGATGAAGAAATAAATGCACCCGTCACAGATTGTAACGTATTTGGTTTATTGAAAAATCTAAGGAGTCCCAAAAAGGCAAATGCATACGCTTCTTTTCCATGAATCATATTCAAATCAGGCGTGACAAATTCAAAAGAATGAATGCTAGAAAGTGTATGAAGACGTGACATTAAATACGTGTTTAATACGCCTCCCCCAGTGACCAAGATTTCTCCAGAGGTCTCGCTAGAGTTGACAATCGTTAACGAAATATATTCAATGGATGTACACATTCTATCCTCCAAAGGCAGGTGTTTATACGCACTTAAAACAGGACAAATCTCAGCGTTCACCCATTCTATGCCTAGACTTTTGGGAGGGGGAAGGTGATGGTATTGCAATGACATTAAATCATTCAAAAGCGCTGGTATGACCTTTCCAGAAGAGGCAATTTCCCCACGATCATCATACTCCAATCCCTTTTCAGATGCGAGCAAGTTTAACAAATTGTTACACACGCCTATATCCCAAGCCCTTGTATTCTGAGAATTTAAATGAGAGATATTTGCAAAGCCACCGAGATTGAGGCACGCAGAATATTGAGAGAATAAAACTGAATCAGCCTTGGGGACTAAGGGTGCACCCTGTCCACCATATGCAACATCCAATCGACGTAAATCACAAACTACGGGGAGAGAAGTAAGCGCTGCGAGATCTGCTCCAGAACCAATTTGAACAGTATACCCATCTTTTGGATTGTGAAAAACGGTGTGTCCATGAGAGGACAAAAGATCCGCCTTTGTGTTAAGCGTATTTACGCACTTCGCAGAAAAACGAGCCCAATCTCTGTCAAGTTGAAATAGTTTTTCAGAGGTCAAACCCATACTTCCCCTCAATCTTGAAGCGAGCTCAGATGGGTATTTAAAACACTCAAAATGTGTGATTTGCCCACTCCAGTCGAGTGAATCATGACCTGCGACAAACTCACATACTGCGACATCTAGACCATCCAAAGAGGTTCCACTCATGAGACCTATCACAACCCAAGGCCCCTTGGAGGGGGCAGTTAATGTATCTTCGTAATCCATTTTATTCTCAATATGAATTTCGAACTTACAGAAGAACAGGTTGCCGTACGTGATGCAGCACGAGATTTCGCACAAAATGTGCTTAAACCAGGGGTCATTGAACGTGACAGAGAACAAAAGTTCCCTACTGAAGAGATCAAGCAGCTCGGTGAGCTTGGATTTTTAGGAATTATGGTTGACACGAAATATGGTGGGTCTGGGATGGATGCGATAAGCTACGTTCTGGCGATGGAAGAAATCAGCAAGATAGATGCTTCTACGAGTGTTGTCATGAGCGTGAACAACTCACTGGTTTGTTATGGACTGGAAAAATACGGCACTGAGGAGCAGAAACAGAAATTCTTAGTGCCATTGGCACGGGGACAGAAAATTGGAGCGTTTTGTTTGAGTGAGCCGGAAGCTGGTTCTGATGCAACATCACAAAGAACGACTGCGGTAGATATGGGAGACCACTATCTGCTCAACGGAACGAAAAACTGGATTACAAACGGAGGCTCTGCATCGACATACATCGTCATTGCTCAGACAGATGTCGAAAAAGGACATAAGGGAATAAATGCGATTGTCGTTGAAAAAGACATGCCTGGTTTCGTTGTGGGGGCGAAGGAAGACAAACTTGGAATCCGCGGTTCGGATACACATACTTTGATGTTCACGGACGTTAAAGTGCCGAAAGAAAACCGACTGGGTGAAGATGGTTTTGGCTTTAAGTTCGCAATGAAAACCTTGGCAGGAGGACGGATTGGAATTGCTGCACAAGCCCTCGGTATAGCATCAGGCGCATACGATCTTTCGCTTGCATATTCAAAGGAGCGAAAGACGTTTGGCCAAGAAATATACAAGCATCAGGCCATCAGTTTTAAACTCGCCGATATGGCAACTCAAATTGAGAGCGCAAGACTTCTGGTTTACAAAGCTGCTGCTTTAAAAGACGCCGGTGAAAACTACGATCTCGCCTCGAGTATGGCAAAACTATACGCTTCGGAAGTCGCGATGAAACAAACCGTTGAAGCCGTTCAAATCCATGGTGGGTACGGGTTTGTAAAAGAGTACCACGTAGAACGTCACATGAGAGATGCGAAAATCACTCAGATCTATGAAGGGACAAGTGAGGTGCAGAAAATCGTCATCAGTCGAAGTATCTTAAAGGACTAACTCATTTCTTGAGTCCCAAACAGATCTCACTCCCTTGAAGTAAGTCACCACTTCTGTTTTTCCATCTCCATCGATATCTTGTATCGTTACTTTATCTGCACGTGTAAGTCCCGAAATACCTACTGGTTCAGCCTCAGATAGCGTTAATTCTTGCAACCAATCCTCTGAATCTATAAAGATCACAGTCGATTTCCCGATGGTATTAGACAAGCGGAATGCTGGTTTTGATCTGGGATTGATGACCACTGGTGTTGAACCCCTGACACGCCCAGAACGATTTAACAAGATCACACTCCCATCATAACAACCTCCATAGATATAATCATTTGTGCCGACGCGAATATGAGCGAGATGTACAACATGTCTTCCAGCCGTGAGAGGTTTGAAGTCCCAGCCTGAAGTAGGACGACCTTCAGCTCTGAGATTTAAAATGTCGCCATCTGTGGTCGCCAGTAAAATTCTAAACTTGTTATTTTTATCGTAATCGAAAACCGCAAATCCGGACACCTCCGCATCATATGGAAACCCCTTCACGTCATGGCCTAATCGGTCAATGACATAAAGGGCAGAAGGGGTCGCAAATGCAGTTTGGTATTTGTTGTTCGCATATAAGTCCACTTCAAATGAACTGCCTATCGGGGCATTGTCTAATCTTTTCGACCAAACCACTTCTCCACCTGCTCTTACAGCGTCAACAGATGAATTTTCCTGATTCCAAACAATGTCCATGTCAGCATCTACCATGTGATCGCGAGTCACACCTAACAAAGCATGGTCCCCATAATGATCAAGAGGCGCGGAAGACTCTTTTTCAATAAGATCTGAGTCTGATCCAGACTGATCCCGAATGAATACTGTTCGGTCCAAATACACATGAGAATTGAAGCCCTCGATGTCAGCTGCCTCTCCCCAAACGACCATTCTATCGTCACCAGATTGAAGCTCAAAAAAACCGTTTGCGCCATCCTTCCGAGAGAGCTTGGTATATGAATCGTTGGAAATTTTCCATTTGGCAGACATCTCTCCTGGATTCTCACTCCACTCATCCAAGGCCTCTTCTGTACCTACCAAATAACCAGATTTGTATGGCATTGACTGAAAAGTAGCCACCATTGAATCTGTGTCAATTGCACGAGAAACATGAAACAGAAACAAAGAGTCATTCGAAAATTTATGCAGTTTGTCACCTGATTCAGGACTCCACCACGCTGCCCCCTCCACTGGAACCTTGGAGGCATCCCACATTTCCCAAACACACCAGATGTCGGAAGCTTTTAATGTGGGGTCTGAAGATAATTCACCATCAACATGAGAGCCAAACAAGAAAAACCAGGCTGCAAGTATGGACAACAACAAGGATATGACTGGCAACAATTTCATGCTTCTAAGTTCAGGCATAGTTTAAGAAATCCGACTCCAATGGTCGATCTTTTAGAATAAGTACCAAATTGTTTTTTAGCGTCGTGTGCGTTGGCAATTCCAAACCAGGATCTTTATCTAAAATACGTTGAGCGATATATCTCGCTGTCGTCATTAACTCCCTATCTCGCATCAAATCAGCCATCTTCAAATCAGGAACACCACTTTGTTGCGTTCCTAGAATATCGCCCGGGCCTCTAATGTCCATATCTACCTCCGCAATTTCAAATCCATCATTTGTCCTACACATGGTTTCTAACCTGCGCCTTGCTTCACTACTGAACTCCTCTTTTGTCATTAAAATACAATAACTCTGATCGCCCCCTCTCCCCACTCTCCCCC
>JAQCID010000059.1 GCA_027618855.1 Bacteroidota bacterium
TTAATGGGATTGGTCGTGGAAAATGCGACCGTGAGAATACAAGGCACCAAACTTAAATATTCTGGGCCCGTGCTTATTACTCATTGGGGAATGAGTGGTCCTGCGGTTTTAAAGTTATCCGCATGGGGAGCAAAAGTGCTTGCAGAAAAGAAGTACCAGTTTAAAATTCAAATCAATTGGTTGTCGATAAAAAGTGAAGAAGAAGCACATGAGATTTTAGACAAGGCGGACGCAAGTATTCGCGCAAAAAAAATAATGAATGCAAATCCGTTTGGACTCCCAAATAGAATGTGGGCCTTCCTACTACAGAAGGTGAAGATTAATCCGGATATGAAATGGTTTGACCTTTCAAAAAAGAATCTAAATCAACTTCTGAATATCTTGTTAAACGACATCTATGAAGTTTCTGGAAAGACCACTTTTAAGGAAGAATTCGTCACGTGTGGGGGGGTCAAATTGTCTGAAATCGACATGACATCTATGGAAAGCAAAGCCCTGAAAAATCTATATTTTGCGGGGGAAGTCATGGACGTAGATGGGATCACTGGGGGCTTCAATTTTCAAGCCGCTTGGACGACGGGCTACATTGCGGGTCAACTGAAATAGTGCGCGCCGTTTTTTCTAGGTCAATTTTTTCTAGAAATGAACTCAATGTTTCTTTTTAGACCTTCAAAACCGGTTCTCTTGACCGGACTGTCTTTGAATGTTTTATTGAAGACTTCTTCCGTTAAATCCATCCATTCTGTTTGACCCATTTCGAGCAGGCCGGCTTTGGGTTTAAATGCTTCCTCAAGGGTTCTTTCTGAATGCCTATTCCAAGGACAAACCTCTTGGCAAACATCGCAACCGAAGATCCAGTTGTCGAGCTTTCCGGCATAGGGTTCCGGGATTGCACCCTTTAACTCAATCGTGAAATAACTAATGCACTTCGAACCATCCACAACATATGGTTTGATGATTGCACCTGTAGGACAGGCATCAAGACACTTTGTACAATCGCCACAATGATCTAAAACTGGACCATCCACCACCAGGTCAATATCTAGCATCATTTCAGCTAAGAAAAAATAGCTCCCTCTTTTTTTTGAGATCAAAAGGGAGTGCTTCCCTATCCAACCAAGCCCTGACTTCTCCGCCCAAGCTCGCTCCATGACAGGTGCGGAATCTACAAAGACTCTCCCATCTACTTGACCCCACTCCTCTCTTGCCTGTTTTAAGAGCTCCTTTAGCTTCCACTTAATGATATGATGATAATCCTTGCCCAATGCATATTGAGAGATTCTGGGCGCTCCCTTTTCCTTGGGCAAATCGGGGTTGTGATAATTAAACAACAAACTCACAACACTCTTCGTTCCCGGGACGAGCTTTCTTGGATCGAGACGTTTGTCAAAGTGGCCTTCCATGTATTTCATCTCCCCGTGCATGCCCTCTTTGAGCCACTTATCCAATCTTGGGATTTCTTCCACCAACTCGCTCGCTTGAGAAACCCCCACTGAAGTAAACCCCAATTCCAAAGCTTTTGCTTTAAGCCAAACGGTTCTTGTCTGTGCCAAATGTGTCTCTCGAGACATTGCGCTAATCGAATAAGCTCCCCGACCTGGCGCTTGGCGTACGTCCCAAATGCTCAAATGCGGCTTTCGTTGCCTGCCTCCCCCTTTGAGTTCTAACCAACAGGCCCTCCTGAATGAGGAATGGCTCATACACCTCTTCTAGGGTTCCTGCATTTTCTCCTATGGCAGTTGCCAGTGTCGTCATCCCAACTGGTCCTCCTGCAAATTTATCAATCAGTGCCGACAATATCCGATTGTCCATCTCATCCAATCCCCGTTTATCTACCTGCAATGCATCGAGCGCATAATCTGTCACCGCAGTGGTAATGGTTCCATCACCTTTAATCTGGGCAAAATCTCTGACCCTCCGTAAAAGCGCATTTGCAATCCTCGGGGTTCCTCGGCTTCGAGAAGCAATTTCATGTGCCGCAGAAACATCATGCGAAATATCTAAGATTCCAGCGCTTCGTTCAACGATGTCCGTCAGCGTTTTCGTGTCGTAATACTGCAGCCTGAGATTTATTCCAAACCTGGCTCTTAGCGGAGCACTTAAGAGACCTGATCTCGTAGTTGCACCTATAAGGGTAAAGGGATTCAAATCGATTTGGACAGTTCTCGCATTTGGACCAGAGTCAATGACCAAGTCAATCCTATAATCCTCCATTGCACTGTATAGGTATTCCTCAACGACAGCACTGAGCCTGTGAATCTCGTCTATAAAAAGAATGTCATTGACCTCTAAGCTGGTTAACAAACCCGCAAGATCACCTGGCTTATCAAGAACGGGTCCTGACGTGGTTCGGATTTTTACCCCCATTTCATTCGCAACAATGTTCGCGAGTGTCGTCTTCCCTAATCCTGGAGGCCCATGAAGGAGAAGGTGGTCTAGGGATTCATTGCGTTGTCGGGCAGCTGCAACAAATATTTGCAGGTTGTCCATCGCAGCACGTTGACCGGTGAAATCTTCAAACTGTGCAGGCCTTAGCACACGTTCGAATTCAATATCCGTGCGGTGTGCTTCACTGTCTCTCATGTCAAACTCTTCGTTTGGCTCCATGTGTGCAAGTTAATCGAAAAGAAAAACCCCTCGGAAAGATATCGAGGGGTTTCTAAAAATTTATCAAGAACGAGAATCAATGACCGATTTCACCATCTTTAAGAGGGGTCGTCTGCATCACAAAATCTTCGTCATGGGCGGGATTGCTGTAATCGTAAGCCCAACGATGAACTTCTGGCAATGCGCCAGGCCAGTTGCCATGAATATGTTCTACAGGAGTAGTCCACTCTAAAGTATTCGATTTCCAAGGATTCTGAGTAGCTGGTTGGCCTCGGAAAATGCTGTAAAAGAAGTTGAATAAGAAAACCAACTGAGCAAGAGAGCCTACAATCGCAAACGTCGATATAATCGGCTGAAGGTCCATCACCGAATCGATGAAATCGAAACTAAATGAATCATAATACCTGCGAGGCGCCCCAGCCAAACCGACAAAGTGCATTGGGAAGAATACGCCGTATCCGCAAACGATGGTAAACCAGAAGTGAACGTACCCCAGCTTCGTATTCATCATCCTTCCAAACATCTTCGAGAACCAATGGTACACTCCAGAAAACATCCCGAAGATCGCCGAGAGACCCATCACAATATGGAAGTGTCCTACCACGAAGTATGTATCATGAACCGTAACGTCGAGTGCCGAATCTGCAAGAATAATTCCTGTCAATCCGCCCGTAACGAAAGTGCTCACAAGACCAATACTAAAGAGCATTGCGGGTGTCAAGCGGATATTTCCTCTCCACAGTGTAGTGATGTAGTTAAACGCCTTCACCGCTGAAGGAATCGCAATAAGCAAGGTCGTAAATACAAATACAGAACCAAGGAATGGATTCATTCCCGTGACAAACATATGGTGTGCCCAAACGATAAAAGATAGAAATCCAATCGCAATGATAGAGCCTACCATGGCCTTGTATCCGAAGATCGGTTTGCGAGAATTCGTAGCAATAACTTCAGAACTGATCCCTAAAGCAGGAAGCAGAACGATGTACACCTCTGGGTGACCTAGGAACCAGAAAAGGTGCTGATAAAGAATCGGAGATCCTCCCGTAGCGTCTAATGCTTCACCTCCAATGAAGATGTCGCTTAAGTAAAACGCTGTCCCCATCATTCTGTCCATCAGAAGTAAGACAACTGCTGAAACCAAAACAGGGAAAGAAAGTACACCGAGAATGGCCGTTACAAAGAACGCCCAAATGGTAAGTGGCAATCGGGTCATGCTTAACCCCTTGGTTCTTAAATTGATGATCGTGACAATGTAGTTCAGTGATCCCAGTAGAGAAGAAACAACGAACAATGTCATAGAGACGAGCCACAGGGTCATTCCCATTCCAGAACCAGGCATAGCCTGAGGCAATGCACTTAAAGGGGGATAAATTGTCCAACCCGCAGATGCTGCTCCGCCCTCTACAAAAAGAGAGAAAACCATCACGACACATGAAATTACAAAAAACCAGTAGCTCAGCATATTGAGGAATCCTGAAGCCATATCCCTTGCGCCAATTTGTAGTGGAATAAGAAGATTCGAGAATGTACCTGACAAGCCCGCAGTTAAAACAAAGAACACCATAATCGTTCCGTGTATCGTTACAAGAGCCAAGTACGCATTTCTATCTAAAACGCCACCCGGAGCCCATTTGCCAAGGAACGTTTCAAGAATTGCAAAACTCTCTCCTGGCCAACCCAGTTGAAGTCGAAAAAGAACTGACATCGATACACCCAGAATACCCATAACAATAGCGGTTATGAGGAATTGCTTAGAGATCATCTTGTGATCGTGTGTAAAAATATACTTCGAAATGAAGCTTTCCTTATGATTGATATTTCCCATAATCAGTTCTTTTCGGCCATGTAAACTTTCTGCTCAGAGAGCCAAGCATCGTATTCTTCTTGTGTCTCAACCACAACGGTCATCTGCATATTGAAGTGGGCAGAGCCACAAATTTTATTACAGAGAAGGATGTAGTTGAAGTCAGGATTGTCAAGGATGGTACGCATACTGTCCGTGGTAATAGTCGTCGTTATTTTAAACCTTGTAGGCAATCCGGGAACCGTATTCATTTGTGCTCTGAAGTGAGGCATGAATGCAGAGTGAAGTACATCTCTTGATCGGAATATAAATTCAATTTCTCGTCCAATGGGAAGGTGAAATTCGGATTTCACAATCCGATCGTCTTCTCCCACTTCCCAGGCATTAAGATCTTCTCCCAATTCATAATTCTTAAGTTCAAGAATACGTTGACGGTGTCGTTGGAGACGGTAGATTTTATCTTCTTTGGCTTCATAAGCTGCTACAGTCATGACTGTAGCAGCACCCGACTCAAGAAGATCATCAATCGCTGCAAGTCTGTTTTCAAGGTTGTTTTTATAACCTTCTGAAACCTCATGATGTGCGTCGTCGTGACCTGCATGACCGTGGTCATCTGCTGGGTGTAGTGAGCGTTCAAGCTCCAATTTCTCAGCCAAGAGATGACCTTTCTCTGCAGTGATTTCGTTGTTCAGTTTTGCAATCTTGTCTTCAATTTTAAGAAGCGCTTGATCTATTCCATCTTGGGTAACGATACCTAATGGATTTAAAGGTGTAATCAGATTAAAGTTCGTCGATCCAAATTCATCGTTGTCCCCAGCGTAGCGCGCCGTCCAATCAAACTGTTTTGAATAGAGCTCTACGCGAATAGAATCGTCAGCTGCGGGTCCAGTCATTTCAGACCAGGTCTGAAGGCCGTAAATAATAATGACCGCCAAAACAATAGAAGGAATAACGGTCCAAATGACTTCCAGACGCGTATCATGTGGAAAGAAGTGCGCTGTTCTATTCTTGTCGTATCTGTACTTAAAAGAAAAACCGAAAATCAGCGCATTGACAACAAAGAACACGAAAATCACAAGCGCCAGATTATAGCTCATTAGCGTATCGACAGCCTCTCCATGAAGAGATGCTGAGGGCGGTAAATAATCACCATAACGGATGAATTGCCAGATCGTCGTACCAAATAGGACAAGCATAAATACGATCCAGAGTGAACCCTGTAAGCGGGTGTCGGCTTCTGAAATGTCCTCTTCACGGTGGCCACGTAAACGAGCAGAGAGTTGGTAGATTTTAGCCAATTGAGCTACGGCTATGATGCCTACAACTATGACTAAAAGTATGAGAAGTTTCATTCGTTAGCTTCGTTTTCTGGGTCAGTAATGTAAATCCTTTGATTCCTGAAGCAAGGGATGATTCCTGGCTATCAGTGGTGCTTTTGAGAGCGTAGACAATGTTCTGTTAATGAACAATCCAAGGAAACCAAGGAACAATCCTACTTCAAAAAAACCAAAAACATTGTGGTTAAACATCGTTCCTGGAATGACCAAGAGATATACATCCGCGAAGTGACCTACAAATATGAGGAAAGCCACGGGCAGTATAAAATTGGGATTCCTTTTCGTGTCTCTAGAAATCAAGACAAGAAATGGAACAATGAAGTTGATTGCAAACATGAAAACAAAAGGCACTTTATAATCTGTGAAGACTCGATTCACATAATAAGTCACTTCTTCAGGAATGTTTGAATACCAAATAAGCATAAACTGGCTAAAGAAAAGGTAGCTCCACAACATCGAGATTGCGAACATCCATTTCCCCAAATCGTGCATGTGACTGTCCGAAATTTCGGGGAAGTACCCTTGTGTTCTCAACCAAAGAATCGTGACGTGTGTGAAAATGATCATCGCGACCCACATGCCCGCAAATAAATACCATCCATAGAGCGTACTAAACCAGTGAGGGTCGATGGACATCAGCCAATCCCAAGAAAGCGTAGAAGAGAACACTGCGAAAAACACCAAGAACAGCGCGCTGCGACGGAACACCTTATAGTGCAGATCAAGGTTGGGCTCCTTGTCTTCTTGAAGAGACCACTTGCGAAATAGCATCGCAAAACCAAGGAATGTTGTGAGGTAAATAATCGTCCGTAACCAGAAGAACCAGACTGAGAAATATCCTTTCTTTCCAGCAATGATGTGATCGTAATTCGGATTAACCACAGCGCCTGACACTTCTTTGTCAGCGTAGGTAGTCACTCCACCATCTACGGTCATGAACTCATGATAAAGCGAGGTGTCCATCCAATGATACAAGTGGTGTAAGTCCAAATGTCCAGCCAAAAGAACGATGACGATGACAGCCGCACCGTAGGGCATGTAACCAAACATGGCTTCTAAGAAGCGTTTGATTACCACGGACCAAGCGCTTTCTGTAGCATATTGCAATGCATAGAAAAACAGTGCCGCCAAAGAAATAGAAAAATAGAAAAATCCATTTACAAGTAGATTCGCCCACCATCTTTGGTGATGGTCAGAATGATCTGTTAGATATCCTCCAACAAGAGCGATTAACCCCACAGCCATTAAGACTTGAG
>JAQCID010000060.1 GCA_027618855.1 Bacteroidota bacterium
TTTTTGTCCCAGAGCTTTACAGATCCTTAATGTTGGGATTGGTTCTCTCTATTTTTGTCGGATGGTTGATCACGCTTAAGTTTAAAATAAGCATGCACATGCTGGCCTCTGGGGGAGTTCTTGCGGCCATACTCATTGCTTCTATAAGGCTTGAAACCTTGGATTTACAATGGATTTCAGCTATAATAATTTCGGGAGGATTGTTGGGGTGGAGCCGACTTTGCCTAAAAGCACATACGCCTGTGGAAGTATATTCAGGATATGCAGTGGGATTCTGTTGTGTTGGAATGACAATGATATTGGGACTTGGCTAATCCAAATCAGGCCACAGCTGCAAGAAAGTTGCCATCGTTCTCTGTGTTAGATATGTATACAGAAAGCGCACTTTGAGCCCTCTTCAATTCATAAACCAACTCAAAGACCATTCCTGGCAGTTCACTCGTATCTACATTAAACTTAGATCTGTATTCAATGCCGGATAGTAAATTTTCAGTGTCTCTAAGGCCCAACATTTGCACGCTTGATTTCAATGTATGAGCGACTGTGTGGAGATATGCATAATCTCCAGACTTCACCCGATTCTCGAGTATAGCACAGTAATCGGGATTTTGCTTGAGAAATAATTCGATAATCCCATTCACCAAACGCCGATTCCCTTGGAATGCATCTTCTAGATATGTTAAGTCAAATGGGGAAATCATATTACTCATTACGTACTTAAGTGCAAAAGGTTTCATATTGTATGACTTTAGTCGGAATTCTCTTCATTAGCTTTGAGGTATGCAAATGAAATCTTCTATTTTAGTTACTGGTGGAGCAGGATATATTGGATCCCACACAGCGGTATCTCTTGAAAAAGCAGGTTTTAGAGTGGTTTTGTTAGATAATTACAGCAATTCAGATTTCAAAGCTGTGCAGGGTATCAGATCTCTCATCAACTCTGAAGTCCCATTCTATGAAGTGGACTGTAGGGATAAGGATGGTCTGATTGATGTGTTTAGAACAGAAAAGGAAAAGGGCCATTTGATCAAAGGAGTCATCCATTTTGCTGCGCTTAAGTCAGTTGGAGAAAGTGTTGAGAACCCCGAATTGTATAAGGACAATAACATCGTGGGAACACAGCGGTTGTTAGAAGTGATGCGGGAATTTGATGTTGAAAATTTGGTTTTTTCTTCAAGTTGCACCGTCTACGGAGAACCCGAAGTTGTCCCCGTTGATGAAAATGCCCCGTTCTTAGAAGCGGAATCTCCCTACGGATTTACCAAACAAGCGTGCGAGAGATTCATCGTAAATCATTTGAAACCAAATCCTGAATTTAACGCTGTTATTCTTAGGTATTTTAACCCCATAGGAGCTCATCCCAGTGCGAAAATTGGCGAGTCCCCAAGTGGAGTTCCGAATAACCTTGTCCCTTATCTATGCCAATCTGTTGCTGGAGTAAGAGGTACCTTACACGTTTTCGGGACTGATTACCCGACACCAGATGGTTCTTGTATCAGGGATTATCTACATGTGATGGATTTAGCCGAAGCGCATGTCTCTGCACTTGAATACCTTTTTAAGGATAAGTTGAGGGGAAAGGATACGGGTTGGAGAGCTTATAATTTAGGGACTGGCAAGGGTGCTTCTGTATTAGAAGTCATTAAGGCATTCAAAAATGTTACTGGGTTAGAAGTCCCATATTCAATAGCTGAAAGGAGGGAAGGGGATGTAGTGGCGATTTGGGCAAATGCTTCTAGGGCAAAAGATGAATTGGGCTGGGAGGCAAAACGTTCCCTTGAGGAAGCATTAAACGATTCCTGGAAATGGCAAAAAAAAAGACCCGATTCACAATGAACCGAGCCTTTTTTTTATTTTGTTAGTAGGGAGTATTCTTCCAACTGTTAATCTTAATGCTTGATTACAGTTGTGTGAGTCACCTCGTCACCGTGAACAACACGTAGGGAGTAGAAACCGACATCGCTTAAGTCGTCAGTGTTGAAGTTGATCACTTTGTTATCTGGGTTGATGTTGATCATGTCTGCACGAAGAACGTTTCCGGCAAAGTCAAGCAACTGAACGATTACTTTTCCCTCTTCGATTCCGTCGATACGAATACCAAGTTCATTTTGAAATGGGTTAGGGTAAGCAGTTACCTTAAGATCTGTGTCAGAGAACGATGAAGGAGTATCGCTATTGTTCTCCTTCACTAAAGCAGAGAAGCAAGCGTTCGTCTCAAGCTCTGTTCCATTGAAAGTACATGTTCCAAGAGCATCAGCAGGATTGTCGTTTGCCAATACAGCAAGACGGGTTCCATGGTTAGACTTAAGTAGTATAGTATAATCAAATCCCTGACGTACTTTCTCGTTCATTGGGACAATTAATAATCCGTCCTTTATATTTCTAGCAGATACTTCTTGAACCAACATTACATTGTTACGTGAGTCTCTCATAGATATACGACCTACAAAGTCAGCATCGATGTGTTGAATTTGATAAGTGATCTGCTTAAGGGTACCTGTAGCACAAGCTGTAAAGGTTTGACCGATTGTTTCACCATTAGTACGGATACGTCCAGTGTGGGCAGACACCTCAGTGTTACAAAGACCATTCGCAGATTTCTCAGTAGGAATGAAAGTATCATCGTTTGTTTGATTTGCTGCACGTCCTTCATCGTTAGAAAGACCGGTCGCTTCAACCGTTTTAAAGCCAAATTCTCCAACCAACTGTCCACGGCAAGGTGATCCGTCAATCGTAAGTGTTCCCATAGGACCTTGCTTCGCACGAAGGCTAAGCTCAAATCCAGTGTCAGTACTTACATTAAGGATATAACGAAGGCCAGACTTAACACGCGTCTCCATAGGGAGGACGACTTTTCCGTCTACGACCTGTCCGTGCTTAAATCGTGCAATGTCGAGTACCAAACCATTCATAGAGCGTACTTCAACAGTGTACGTTCCGCGATCGTTTAGTCCTTTAATATTTAAGGTCACCTCCATTAATTTTCCATCTGTACAAGCAGTGAAAATTTGAGTGGCAGAAGACCCATTTAATAGAATTGTTTTGTCAGCATCTTTGACGTTATAAGAGCAGTCATATGCTGAAGTGGCACCTTCTAATGCGTTAGTAGGAGCAGAAGCGTCCTGAGCCAGGAGGTTACCAGTAGTAAAAACTGCGAGAGCAGCGAGTGTTGAGTAAAACTTATTCATAATAATATAGATTGATAGGGTTAAAAAAAAGATTCACTCCCTTTTACTCTTGTCGATCCAAATAAGTTTCATTTTTTGTAAAAATAAAACGCCTCGTCACTATAAATAGCTCACTATAAGTAGTTTAGATGTAAAATAAAATTTATATACAATCTGGGTGTACACTTAATTATGTACTGCCTGTACTGCCTGTCCTGCGATACTGGGCGGAATCAGAAGGGCCCCCTAATGATTCCTTTGTCGGATTTAAGAATGAAGTCAAGCACGAAGTCTTTGTCCTCACAAGAAGGGAATTCAGCATCAGCAACTTTTAGGGCTTGGCTCATATTTACATTTTGAACGTACAGCGTTCTATAAATATCTTCAATACGTGTGATTCTATCTTGGTCAAATCCCCTTCTTCTAAGCCCTATTGAATTGACTCCTATATATGCCAATGGTTCTCTGGCAGCTTTAATATAGGGTGGGATGTTCTTTCTCACCAATGATCCACCAGCTACAAATGCGTGCGCCCCAATTCTGATAAACTGTTGAATGCCTACCATTCCCTCTACGATAACCCAGTCATCAATGGTGACGTGGCCAGCAACATTTACAGCGTTTGCGAGAACCACTCGGTCTCCTATATGTACATCATGTGCCAAATGTACATATGCCATGATCAAGCAATCATTGCCAACTGTTGTTTTGAGTCTATCCGAAGTAGCTCTGTGAATTGTGACACACTCTCTTATTGTCGTTCGGTCTCCAATCTCAACAGTCGTGTTTTCATCTTCGAACTTAAGATCTTGTGGTTCAGCGCCGATGACTGCACCAGGAAATATTTTACAATCTTCTCCTATCGTCGTGCTTTCTAGGATTGAGACATTAGGCCCTATATATGTTCTCGCACCTATCGTAACGTTCGGCCCGATGTATGAGAAAGGTTCAACAATTACCCCTTCGCCTAAAGAGGCATGTTCGTGAATGAATGCTTGTGGGCTTATTTTCGTTGTCATAGGGATTGTAAGGATGTTGAAATATTCTCTATTTTTCTAAGGGAACTCTGTCCTTGATCACTTGAGCTAAGAGTATGGCTTGAGAAACCAAAATGCCTCTAACATATCCCTTTCCTTGCATATGTACCAACCCTCTTCTGATCGGTGATATTAATTTAAGATGGAAAACAATTGAATCGCCTGGCATTACTTTTTGTTTAAACCGGACTTCATCAATTTTTAAAAAGTATGTAGACCAATATTCAGGTTCTTCCACATTTGAAAGCGCGAATACGCCACCTACTTGTGCCATCGCTTCTACTTGAAGTACGCCAGGCATGACAGGGTTGTTAGGAAAGTGACCCTGAAAAAAGGGTTCATTGATCGTCACATTTTTAACGCCAGTGATACTTTGATCATCCATTTCAAGAATTCTATCTACCAATAGGAATGGATAGCGATGTGGAAGAAGTTTAGAAATTTGATTGACATCTAGAATGGAATCTTTATCTGTTCTTAGATCGGGCAAATCTCCAAGTGCCAGTATTTGTTTGTCAAGGGCTTTTGCAAATTCCACATTCGCTTCATGTCCGGGACGTGCAGCAAGCACATGGCCATATATATAACAACCTGTCAGTGCAATGTCACCAAGTATATCGAGTAGCTTATGTCTGGCGGGTTCATTAGAGAAACGTAAAGGAGATGTACTCACAACACCTGCCTCATCTTCGACCACTCCCAGATCTTTTCGGCCCATAGCATCAGCGATGGACTGCAATTCCTTTTTTGAGTAGGGCCTTTCTGCAAGAACGATTGCGTTCCCTACATCTCCTCCTTTAATCAGCCCTTTGTCCGCCAATTCTTTCAGCTCCTTCATAAAGACAAACGTCCTGCTAGGTGCAATTTCTTTCGTAAAATCACTGAGCTTTTCAAGTCTAGCATGTTGCGTCCCTAAAACTGGACTGTTGTAATCGACCATTACCGTAAGACGGAACTCGTCTTCATCGAGCGGCACGATTAACATTTCGAGACCGTTCTCTTTGTCTATATAACTTATATTTTTTCTAACCTTAAAGAATCTTCTGTCGGCCTCTAGCTCGATGGTGCCGACTTCTTCAATGCCATTGATAAATGCCAATGCACTGCCATCTATAATGGGGACTTCCTGTGCATCCATTTGAATTAAAGCATTGTCAACTCCGGCTGCGTACAATGCAGCGAGTATATGTTCCGTTGTATTTATTTCTACACCGCCTTGAGACAATGATGTGCATCTAAATGTAGAAATTTCATTTTTTGTGCACGCTTTAACGATGGGTTGGCCTTCAAGATCTGTACGTTGGAATTTATATCCATGATGTGCAGCTGCTGGTTGCACTGTTAAAATGCACATTTTTCCAGTATGCAGACCTACACCCTTAAAGGTGACTTTGCTTTTGAGTGTGTGCTGCTTCGTTGAATCAATCATGTATTTTCTTTTTCTTTAGTACGCTCTGCCCGAACAAGCTTTCGAAGAGCTATCTGGAACCTCTGGAATGCTTTGATGGGCATCGCTGGATTTCCTTGGTATGTGCCATTTGGATTTAGTAAGCTCGCAGAGACACCTGACTTTGCTGCTACTCTTGATCCATTTGCTATTTTAAGGTGCCCGCCTATTCCCACTTGCCCTCCGATTAAACAGTGTGAACCGATTGTCGTTGAGCCAGCGATTCCAGTTTGGGCCGCGATGACTGTTTTTTCACCGATGACCACATTGTGTGCGACCTGAATCAGGTTATCTAGCTTGCACCCATTGCGGATAATTGTAGAGCCCAGTGTAGCTCTGTCCAAAGTGCATAAAGCACCTATGTCGCAGTTGTCTTCAATCACAACATTTCCCGTTTGAGGAATTTTCGCGTACGACCCATCATCTTTTGGAGCAAATCCGAAACCATCAGAACCGACGATTGTTCCACCTTGAATTGTGCAGCAGTTGCCTACAATGCATCGATCTAGAATTCTCACGCCTGAATGAAACATGGCGTCAACACCTATTGTGACATCTCGACCTATATATACGTTTGCACGAAGTTCAGATCTCTTTCCAATGACAGCACCTTTGTCTATGACAACTCCAGGGCCTATTGCACATCCCTTTCCGATGATTGCATCAGGGTGGATTATTGCAGATGAGTGAACTCCTTCATCTCTCTTTAAAATATTGTCATATGCATCAAGCAACGTTGCAAATGCCCTATATGGATCTTCCACCTTCACTAACGTCATCCCTGCTGGCAACTCTTGCTTTGGTTTGAAGTCGCTTTTAACCACAATTACAGTAGCGCTACATGAGTAAACGAATTTTTCGTACTCCATGTTTGCGAGAAAAGTCACTGACCCTGGGCCAGCGGATTCTATTTTACCGAGCCTACGTACTCTTGCTTCTGGGTTCCCAGAAACAGACCCTTCTAATAGTATCGCTAATTCTGCAGCAGTTTGTTCCATAATTATAGCAAAGATATTTATTCGCAGCTTGTTAATTCATATCTCACACGGAATTTCTCCCACAAGATTGTGAACTCTTCGCGGTCCCAGGTAAAGCTCCAATCGGCATCACCGGGTTCACGTAACAACACGTCTCTAACGTTGCCATTTATGTTTTTCTTGTCTTGGCACATTTTAAGCCAAACCTCTCCGGATCCCCACATTTCCTCACGGTATCCAATGATGTCGACAATCCACTTGATTAATTCTTTGGCCAAAGCATTGTTAAACCCCCTTTTTATCACTGAGACCTCCAATGTGAATACAATCCCCCAAGCGATAGCGATGCCGTGCTTGCTTTCTGGCCCGTTAG
>JAQCID010000061.1 GCA_027618855.1 Bacteroidota bacterium
TAAGACCCATCTTCAAACCTGTGTACGTCATGATAGTCCGTTTCGGGAATTATACTCACCCCCAAAGTGTCAGTGGGCGTTAGGTTGTGGTCAATGGTTACCCATTTGCGGATGGAGTAATTGTAGAAAATAAATTCATCATCGCCCCAGGGTTCAAAAATAAAACCACGCACAGGGGAGTGGCTACTGAAAACCAGCTCCGCTTCTTCATCGAATGCACAGAGGTATATTTGATTTGCGGATTGAACGGGGGCCATGACAACGACTCCTGGAGCAGCCTCCGTCGATGTTGTGAGAACAGTGTAGCCTGGGTTTTGGGCGAAACAAGATGTATCGCATGATCCCACAAAAATGGCAATGACGCCAAAACAGATAGCTCGAACAGATCTCATATTGTCATTGATTGCCATTGTTTAAAGATACGAAATAAGCTTAAACCCTATTCGTCGAAGTCCTCATCGTCTTCATTCGTGGAGATTTCAAGGATGTCTGACGCCTCTGCTTTGTCAAGTGTGGCAATATCCTTGAGTTTTCTAGTCATCACGTTTGTCCTCGTATTTCGCAAATCGTACAAAGACTTTGACGCTTTGCTCAACTGCTCATCAACTTTCTCGAGTTGGCCAGAGAATTTATTAAACTCGGTTTTAACGGCCTCCAATGTTTTCCAGACTTCACTGCTTCTTTTCTGGACAGCAAGCGTGCGGAACCCCATTTGTAAACTATTCAGAAGCGCAGAAAGCGTTGTGGGCCCCGTGACTGTAATGCGGTATTTCCGCTGCAGAATTTCGAACAGTCCAGGGTGCCTAAGCACCTCGGCGTATAAGCTTTCTACAGGCAAAAACATAATTCCGAAATCTGTCGTATGAGGTGGGTCGATGTATTTTTCACTGATGTCTTTTGCAAAAGATTCAATGGTTTTTAAAAGGACTTTCTGAGCATGTTCAATCTTGTCTGTTTCGCCCTCTTCATAAGCAATCAAAAGTCTGTCGTAATTCTCAATAGGAAATTTAGAATCTATAGGGAGCCAAACTTCATCATCGTGATCTTGCCCAGGCAGTTTAATGGCAAATTCGACATGCGCTTGACTTCCTCTCTTCGTCGCCACATTTTTTGAATACTGATCGGGCGTTAAGATCTGTTCGAGAATGTTTTCAAGTTGATACTCACCCAACACTCCTCGGGTTTTAACGTTCGACAGAACCTTTTTCAAATCACCCACACCCTTCGCAATATTTTGCATTTCTCCCAGCCCCTTGTGAACCATTTCCAATCGTTCACTCACTTGCTTAAATGATTCTCCCAATCTTTTTTCCAGCGTTGTTTGGAGCTTCTCATCCACTGTTTTCCTCATCTCAGAAAGTTGCTGTGTGTTGTCTTCCCGAATTGTCTTAAGGTTCTTTTCTATCGTTTCCTTAATGTCGCTTTGTTGTTTGCTGAAGTCGCTAAACTTTTGGCGAACAAGTTCATTTAGACTTTTGTTGTTTTCCTTATTTGTTTCAGAAAAAGCATTCAAATTTTTCCCCAACTCCTCTCGACTTGCCTTTGCAACTTCTCCGCTTTCTTTTCGATTCCTCTGAAATTCATCCTTCAAGGTTTCGTCAAACTTAGAAATAGAACGCGTAATCTCCACCAACTTCTCAGTAGGATCGACACTTTTATTTTGTTTAAGCAGTACCATTAAATTTGCAAAAACAAGCAGTATAATTACAGCAAGAAGGACAACAGTGAGATTCATTTATGGTTCAGTGTTTGGAGTGTGATTGCGCGATTTTCTTCGCCCATTAAAGGTATGCAACCTGAAGATCAAAGCCAAACTTCTATCGGCCTCTCTTATTTGTATCTTAGTTCCACCTATTTTTGATGAAATACTGAAACAATGAGACACTCAATCTTTCTTCTAGGGCTACTTATATTCCTTGGTTGTGCGAACGACAGTCAAGTTCAGGATACTCAAAAAAACAATCCACCCTTTGACCTCGCCCTTTCTTTGGATCAAATATCGACCTCCTTTGTCACACTGACCGCGACCTTGGTGCTCGACAGTGGGGACTATGTCGTTTCTCCACATACCTCGCAAGATTTTTTAGGGGTGTTTGACATGTCAATCTTAGATTCGACCGACTTACATTTTGTGGGGGAACTCATTGAATTCCCTCCACCCTCCGCTTTCCGAGTTCCCTTTGACGATCTACCAGTCCTTTGTTATAAAAGCAGCACGAGGATCTCACGGTCAGTAGAAATCTTATCAAACACTGACTTCGAAAGCTATGGGGAGATATTTTTCGTCCATGAACCAAGTTGTTTTCCTTACGTCATCAGTTTTTCTATTTTAAGAAAATCAGGCATTTTTTCTGTCACAAAGCTCAGCACAGTAAATCCAAAATGTTGAGTGAAAAGTCAGTCAGTTCAATCGGATGTGAAGACGCCTAATTACAAACCTTTGTGATTTCAGAGAGACAATTATATCTACATTTATTGTGTGAATATAACATCCTTGAATTTCAATCGTTCTGACCTTATGAGATGTATTGGTATTTTTTTGGCAGGCTTTATTTCACTTAATTTGGTAGGACAAACTGACATGGAAATTAAAAAAGATTTTTTTGAAGGATTGAATCCAGAAGAAAAAAGAGTCATCGTAGACAAGGGCACTGAACGGCCATTTTCAGGTGAATATAACGACCATTATGAACGTGGAACTTATGTCTGTAAAGCTTGCAATACACCCTTATATAAATCTACCGATAAATTTAAATCTGGTTGCGGATGGCCCTCTTTTGACGATGAAATAACAGGTGCGATATTCAAAGAAAAGGACACGAGTGGAGGCATGATTCGAACAGAAATATCTTGCGCGAAATGTCTGGGTCATTTAGGACATGTATTTGAAGGCGAGATGCTGACAAAAAACAATACAAGACATTGTGTGAATTCAATCAGCATTGTCTTTCAAGCAGATACACCCCCTCCTTCGGACTAGGCGTTATCACCCAAAGCTCTTTTATCCCGGGCTGTTTTCACCAATCTTCTTCGGACATGGCTGCCCGAATACTTGTTTCCGATTGTTGCGACACATCTTTTCTGTTCCAGTCGTTTTTGCCGATTTCTTCTGGGGTAATCGTACCCAGGACCTTCACGCTAAGCCTCTTTTTTCTCAAGCCTAAGATATTTATGAGGTGCAGTACTATAGAGCCGTCAGTGACGAAGTAGGTAAAGAACCTCAATTGTTCTTTAGACAAAGCCCTTCCATTTGCATGAGTCCATCTGAACGCCAAAGGCTGAACTCCTGAATTTGAGTCGATCGCAATTTTAAAAAAGGGTGCCTTGAATGGGTGTATTTCGACGCCATCATTTGATTTCCCTTCAGGGAAAAAACTCATGTTGACCTGAGATTTGGTAATCATTAATATGGTGGGGTCCAACAGTTCTTGAATGGATTTCCTTCTGGATCGATCAACAAATACGAACCCCAGCAATCCCATGACCTTGCCTATTATTTTCATACTTTGGATATCGGTATTTGAAATCACCATGCAAGGTGAAAGAGCCATATGAAGCAGAGAGTCGATGATTCCCTGATGGTTACTTACGATTAACAAATTAGACTTTGAGATTTTGCCTTTTACAGTTAAATCAACACCTACAATCCGCATCAGAAGTCGTGAAAACGGATAAATAATGAGTCTTACATTGTATCTTAAGAAGTAGTATCGTGGGAGGAAAAAGAAGACAATTCTTAGAACAATACTCAGCGATACTAACAACGATACCGTTAGGATGATCAGTGCCAAACGAATGTAAGCAAGCAGTTTTGAGCTTTTTAGTTTAGGTTTAAGTGGTTTCATGAAAAGCAATAATACCAAACAGAGGGATTCTTTTTACAGGCTTAACCACCTTTAATGAACTTTCTGTTTTTAATCTAATTTTAGATATATCGCACCATGCGACATGTTTATTTTGATTATTTTTGTGTCTAGAATAACATTGCCTAGACCATTTACGATGCGCTCCTATTTGACCTCACATACAACGCCGATAGAATTTTTAAACTTTTTCGAGCACCAAATCATTCTGGCAATAAGTTTAATTTTACTCAGCCCACTTGCCTTAAGCGCACAGGATTCCACAACAACACGTCTTTCAATTGTTGCGGTGGGGGACATGATGATAGGCACGAACTTCCCCTCGGATGACTACTTACCACCCCTAGATGGAGCTGAGATTTTCAGCCAAATAAAAACGCAATTGTCAGATGCGGATGTCACATTTGGGAATTTAGAAGGGGTGATTCTTACAGGTGACTATCCCACGACAAAAAAATGCCAGGATCCAAAGAACTGTTATGCCTTTAAAATGCCGGATCATTATGTAGCGCATTTTAAAGATGCTGGTTTTGATGTATTGAGTATTGCGAACAATCACATCAATGATTTTGGGGAAAGGGGCATTCGGAATACGACAAAACTGCTTCAAGATGCCGGGATTCATTTTGCCGGCGTGACGGACTATCCCCAAACGATCTTTCAGGTGAATGGTTTGAAAATCGGGTTTTGTGCGTTCTCTCCAAACCGTGGGACGGTTAGAATAAATGATTTGGCTGTCGCAAGACAAATCGTTCAAGATTTAGAATCAAAAGTAGATATCGTTGTTGTGTCCTTTCATGGAGGCGGTGAAGGGTTAGCGCACCAACATATTACAAAGCAGACGGAGTATTATCTTGGAGAAAATCGTGGCAATCCATATCAGTTTGCCAGAGATATGATCGATGCAGGCGCAGATGTTATTCTAGGTCACGGACCCCATGTAACGAGAGCAATCGATTTATATAAAAATAAATTTATCGCCTATAGCCTTGGGAATTTTTCGACTTATGCACGATTTAACCTTCAAGGGGAAAAGGGAATTTCACCTCTTTTAAACATTAATGTAGATGAAAACGGAGACTTTGTTGATGGAAAAATAGTTTCCATCAAATTAATTGGCGAAGGGATTCCTGTAATAGACTCAACCCATCAAGCCCTGTTAACGATTCAAAACCTCATTTCTACGGATCTCGGTGACATCGGATTGGTTCTGGACAAGGAAGGACGTATTTCACTGAAGGAATAGTCTCCATCCCTCCTATGTGTGTCCATGAGAACCCTTGACGAAAAGATTGCGAAGTTATTGTTTAAGTTTGGTTTATGAATAAACTCATCTTCCTCTTGATTGGTCTCCCCATGACTTGTTTGGGTCAAAATAGTGCAGATGTTGAACCGCACAAATATGGTGGTTGGTATTGTCCGGACAATTTAAATGGTTTTCCTGCTGTAGACATTAACAATTGGAAAGATGTGCCGGTGATCAATGGAAGAATGCCCACGCAAGATGAAACCCAAACCGAGGCTTCCTTAATCTTTGTTGATCACGAGAAATATCCAAATGCAAAACCTTTGGATCTCAAAATGCCTCAACTAGCTCGGTTTTACAACAATCATTCAAGAAAAGAAGAAATTGTCATTGTAATACAAGCGATCAATGTTTCAAATGATTCTGTGGTTGGGTTTAGATATCTAAATGGTGGAAATGGAAGTGCTCGATTCAATGAGGTCAACTTTCTTTCCGACAATGAGATTGATCAAATTTCATCTTCCCGCTTTGTTTCTTTCATGGTCAAAATAAATGCGACTCAAGATGTAATCTGGAAGATCCTTACTAAATCAGATTATATCGCAACGCTTCAACCGATTTTCGATCGGGAAAACAAACTTCCATCTGGATGGAATAACGCATCAAAGGTTAATTTTAAATATCAAAATGCAGGTGTTGTGACTTCAGAATTCGCAGCGAATATGTATGGAAATCAGTATATTCAAATTGATTGTGAGCTGGATAATGAACATTACGTGGAAAAATTCCTTCTTTTAGAAGATCAGCAAACACACGTCACAGAATTCCAAATCGTATGTGGTCCTTATCGGGATGATTTTGAACGTCAAAAATTCATACTGAATAACTGGGCTCAAAAAGTGAAAGAGTTGAGTGAAAAACCGCCAATAAAATTATATTAAAAATAAAACCCCGCACATCTGAGTGGGCTTTTTTATTGTGGGCCATACTGGGTTACTCGCTTTGCTCGTGAGCCAGTATTTTACTCGGGAAACGACGAAGCCCACAAGCTGCCGCTTGTCTCGGGCTTTTTTGCACCACCCCTTACACAAATAAAATTGTGACGTGCTGTTACAAAAAAAGCCCGCACTCAAACTTCGTTTGCGTGGGGCTTCTGTTTTCTTCGTGGGCCATACTGGATTCGAACCAGTGACTTCTACCATGTCGAGGTAACACTCTAACCAGCTGAGTTAATGGCCCAGGTTAGGAGGATGCAAATGTAAGGAGTAGTGGTGGATGATAGGAGGTTTGGTAGCAAAAAATAAATCACATGAAAAGGGTATTGCTACAGGTGAAAGGTGGAGGTACTTTTGTGGGATGCAAGTGAAGAAATTATGTGATCTAAAAGCCTACGAAGTAGGTGTGATCGAAAGGGTGGACACCCCAGAGGAGGTCATGGCACTCGTGCAGATGGGTTGTTGCATTGGATCAGAGGTCGAAGTCAAGCATATTGCCCCTCTGAATGGGCCTATGGCTATATGTACTTGCGGCAGAACGTTGGCGGTCAGGAAAGAGGCTGCGGCGCACCTTTGGGTTAGAGTTGCGACTGAGCAAGCTGAGGTGGCATAGCGCCATATTCTTCAATACGTTTATTCATTACACGAAACCACAGCGGTGGGAACAGTGCTAGGACCATCATTCCTGGATAGCCTGTGGGCATTTGAGGACTGTTATCGAAGTGCTTGAGGGTTTGGTATTTCTTACTTGAGATATAATGATGGTCAGAATGACGGGTCACCTCTAACAACAGTATTCGACCTATTGGGTGGTTAGAATTCCAAGAGTGTATGGGTTTCGTTCTTTCAAATCCATCACCCACCTTTAATCTACGC
>JAQCID010000062.1 GCA_027618855.1 Bacteroidota bacterium
GAATATACGTATACTTCTCCATAAAGGTTGCATTTGGTTTTAATGAAATGCACACGGGAGTGTTAACTTATTATAAATCAGCTTTTTACTCGGGAAGGATTTTCTTTTATAAATGCCTTCCATCCACTCACTCCTCGTTTCATTTCAGGAGAAGACAGTTGATAGTGATGACAAAGAGCCACAGCTATCCCATCAGTGGCGTCAAGATTGTTCGGCATCGCACTTTGTGGAATCTTGAAAATTCTCTGAACCATCGCGCTTACTTGTTCTTTAGATGCCGCACCAGAACCTGTGACTGATTTTTTTATTTTTCTTGGCGCATATTCTGCAATATGTAGGTCTCTGCTCAAAGCTGCTGCAAAAGCGACACCCTGGGCTCTTCCTAACTTCAATATAGATTGAACATTCTTGCCAAAGAATGGGGCTTCTACAGCCATTTCATCAGGCGTATGTGTGTCAATTAATTGCACACACCTGTCAAATATCTTTTTGAGTTTCAGCGCATGATCAGGATACTTTGAGAGGTGTAATGCGCCCATTTCTATCATCTCCAATTCAGAGTTCCCAGTCACTCTAATGATACCATACCCCATAATTGTGGTTCCTGGATCTATCCCGAGTATGATTCTTTCTGACTTTTTCATTATTTAGGCCAAATTACAACACACCTTCATCGTATTCTCGCATAATGCTATTCATAGTCATAATCTCGATCTTGATAACTCACGCGACAATCGTGGGGCTCTGGCTCTATCATTTTAATCGGTTAAGTGCAACAAAGACAAATCATGTCAACGCAACAGCGGGGAAAGTCGATATAGAACCGCTCACAGTTGTTGTCGCCTGTAAAAATGAAGCGCATCGCCTGGAAGACTTCATGAGAGGATTGGCCCACCAGACAACATCCGCAGTCGAAATCATTGTCGTAGACGACAACAGCACCGATTCAACATTACAAGTCGCACGGCAATTGGCGCAACAGGGCAAAGTCAAGATCTCTGTTATTGTCAATACAGGAAGGGGGAAAAAAGCCGCAATTAGAACGGGCATTCAAAATACACAAACGAAATGGGTAATTGTGACGGATGCCGATGTTCTGTGCCCCGAAAAATGGTTGGAATCTATGGGCCGTTCGATCTCAGAGCGTGCAGATGGAAATCTTGGTGCAATTGCTGGGCCTGTTCGGATCATGAATGGTGGAATCGAAAGCATAGACTACGCAGCAATGATGGGATGGGCGGCGTCTACTTCATTAAATGGGGAAACGGCAATGGCGAGTGCCGCAAATTTGGCTTTTCGCGTTGATGTATATCCCCTCAAGGAACAAATGCATCCTGAAATAGAATCCGGTGACGATGTTTTTGCCATTCACGCACTTATTAAAAATGGAAACAAGGTGTATTGGTCACACGAGATCAACAGTTGCGTAGAAACACATCCGACGGAAGGGTTGGTTCATTGGCTGAGGCAAAGGGTTCGTTGGGGATCAAAGGCCAAATATTACAATCACAATGTTGCCTTCAGAACTTCAATGTGGATCGCGTTTGTTGCTGTTACTCAGATGTTCATCCTCCTGTTGTTTGTGACACGCTTTGCATCATTGACAGAGGTTTTGATGCTGTGGTTTGGTCGGGCAGCAATCGATATTGCATTTACAAAACACGTCACCAAATGGTATAGAATAAGGAACAGGGCAATCGATTGGCTCATCCTATCGATCGTATACCCCTTTCAAGTTCCTGCAGTGTTTATATTTGGTCTGATGAATACGCCCAAATGGAAATGAATTTAACGAACTTCGAATCGTGAATATTTGGGAAACTATGAAATCGAATAAACTCGCTACAACAGGCGGGTTCTGGATTGCATTGTGGATCGTTGTGGCCGTTGCTGGTCCGCTTTTCAGACCTGACCCCACACCGAATGCAAACGACCAACATTTGGAATACAGTCTGCTTCAACCTGGAACCGAGGTTCAGATTGATGGCAAATCATTTACGTACCATCTTGGGAGCGATAGATATGGCAGGGATTTTTTAAGTCGCCTGATGGCTGGAAGTGCCATTTCACTTTCTGTTGCGGGCATCGCAGTGGCGATTAGTTTAATCATCGGTTTGTTTCTCGGTGCTTGGGCTGGGTTTAAAGGCGGGCGTGTTGATGTTGTTGTGAGCTGGTTTTTACAGGTGGTTTGGACAGTCCCCACGTTGCTGATGGTCCTCGCAATCACACTTGCATTCGGCAAGGGGTTTTGGCAGGTTTTTGTCGCAATTGGACTGACAATGTGGGTCGAAGTTGCGAGAATCGTGCGGGGGCAATTTATGTCATTAAGGGAATTGGAATATGTTCAAGCAGCTCAGGCGCTGGGACTCTCAGACTTCAGGATTATGTTTAGACACATGTTGCCAAATGCATTGGGACCTATTGTCGTTGTGGCAGCGGCAAACTTCGCGGCGGCGATATTAATTGAAGCGGGGTTAAGTTTTTTAGGCGTTGGAGCTCGGATCCCCGTTCCTTCATGGGGCAATATTGTCAAAGAGCACTATCATCTACTTACGACAGATTTAGCTTGGCTCGCAGTTTTTCCAGGCGCATTAATCGCTAGTTTAGTACTTGCCTTTACATGGGTAGGGGATGGTTTTAGAAACGCTTTTGATTTAAACAGCTGAGTTCATCTATGAACATGAATATCTTTTAACAATATGGAGTCAAGCAAAGTCATATTCGTCGCAGGGCATAGAGGAATGGTGGGGTCCGCCATTGTAAGAGCTTTGAAAGATAGGGGGGCATCAAATATTGTGACAAGAACATCCAAAGAACTCGACCTTAGAAACAGAACAGAGGTGGATCAGTTTTTTGAACGGGAAAAACCTGAAGTCGTTTACTTGGCTGCGGCAAAAGTGGGTGGGATACATGCGAATGCTACATATCCTGCAGATTTTTTGGTAGATAACATCTTAATTACAACAAACGTCATTGACGCCTCATGTAAACACGGAGTTGAGAAACTTCTTTTCTTGGGAAGTTCATGTATCTATCCACGTTTGGCCTCACAACCCATCTCTGAAGAAGCGCTCCTCACAGGACCTTTGGAGCCCACAAATGAAGCTTACGCACTTGCAAAAATCGCAGGACTTAAAATGTGTGATGCCTTTAGAAAACAGCATGGGTGTAATTTTATTTCAGCGATGCCGACAAATTTGTATGGTCCTGGAGACAATTATCATCCAGAAAACAGCCATGTTCTACCCGCACTCATTCGGCGTTTCCATGAAGCGGTAAGGGACGGAGAAAATGAAGTTGTTTGTTGGGGGTCGGGATCTCCAAAGAGAGAGTTTTTACACGTAGATGACCTCGCAAAAGGGCTATTACATCTGATGGATCACCACAATTCAGAGGGTTGGATAAACATCGGAACCGGAGAAGACCTCACCATTAAAGAACTCGCTTTGACGATCGCAAATGTTGTGGGATATCGAGGGGATGTCATTTGGGACACCTCTAAGCCCGACGGAACACCTCGAAAACTTCTCAATGTAGATCGCATCAACGAGATGGGATGGAAAGCTGCGATTGAATTGCGACATGGAATTGAATCTGTATACGCAGACTATCTTTCTCATGAAAAATAATTTGAAGGGTTTCTCTGGAAGACTCGAAATCATTCAGATATTCATTTTCACACTTGTTCTTTCCCCATCCCTGTCAGCTCAAAACACGACTTCATATTCGATCAAGTCGCACGCCATCACCCTTGAATCTGAAAGAGCGTTAGTCGTTGTTGACCCTTCAAGCAGTTTTTTATATCTGGTGGGGGAGGATTTTCATGGCATCAACAATATTCGAGGGGCAAAATTTAAGGCAACCTTTGACGGACACTTCAAAGCGGGAGGAGAGCTTTTGGAACGACAATCAACACTAAGTCCATTTCTGACAGATTTCTCAAGACAATCGAACAGATTGCCAGGTTGGGGTCGTTTCAAGACGATTTCTTCATTGACAGACACAGGGGTTCCCCTCAAGGTAGATGTCGCCAGAGCGACTGGATTTCTTGAGTGGTCCGAAAAAGTGAGCCAAGGCGAAGCCAAAGGATTTCATGCTCGACTGTCAAATGAAGCACAAAGTTTTGGATGGGCACACTCCCCGCTTTTGTTAAATAGAGAGGACGTCCCCTACCCCACTGCAAAAATTGGCTGGCAAAATTCAAAACTAACTTTTGATGTACGCGCCTTTCAATGGATTGGAGATGTGCGAGGTCCTATGGGCAGTACTACAGAACCGCTGTTCAATAGGATTCACGGCACGCTTGTTTCAGGAAAATACAACACGGACTCTTGGGGCGTTGCGATGTTATACGGAAGGGCAAAAGAATTGACTCAAGACACAAGTTCCATCAGCCATATAAATGCCATCTCCCTTTCAGGTTTTGCGTTGTTTCATGACGTTCGTTTTATCTGGGAAATGTCCAAATCATCTACATCTGAAGAAGGTTTTTCATGGCAGGTGGGTGGAGAATATGCTCGGGAAAACATGAAGGCCGGAATCAACCACTATGTAACTCGTGCAGGTTTATACGGTGAAGATGGCGGCACAGAATGGTCTCATTCAGGAATCCCCTTAGGAGTGATGACCGGAGGGCAAAGTAAATCCTCCGTGATTTACGCCGAGTATAGAAATAAATTGTTGCCGAAATGGATTCTTTTTTCTGAGTGTGGAACACTCAAAAGCGCACAATTCGACTATGACCTGAAGTGGATCAAAGCAAATCTTGGCCGGGTGATTCTCGAAGATTGGGATTTGTGTGGTACGCTTTCTTTTGAGCACATCATTCCCGTCGATCATTTGTCTGAGGGACCTTCCGGATGGATGATGTCCTTCGGAATCTCACACGGAATTATTAATCCATAAACCCTACCTTACGCCCACCAATTAAACATATGTCACTCTTCATTGTTAGCATATTAACCTCTTTTATAACTGTTTTATTAGGCATGCCACCACTTATTAAAGTGGCGCGTTTAAAACAACTTGTGGACAAACCGGGGAACGACAGAAAACTTCACTACAGATCAACACCAAACGTGGGTGGGGTGATCATTTTCGCCGCAACGATATTCACAGCGCTTGCTTGGCTTACCATTTCAGACGTTCCCCTCCAAACATTTAGACCTTGGATCGTCGTTCTGTCAACAGCTGTTCCTATATTCTTCATGGGACTTAAAGATGATGTCATCGGCATCGATCCGATGAAAAAACTAATGATTCATATTCTGATAGGATTTATGATTATTGTCCTTGCAGATGTTAGAATAGACGGTTTTTACGGTCTTTTCGGGTTAGAAACCATTCCTATTTATGTAAGTTATCTTTTCTCATTGTTCGTGTATGTCGTGATTGTAAATGCAATCAATCTAATAGATGGGGTGGATGGATTAGCAGGAGGATGGGGTGTGATTGCCATGGCCGCATTTACATATTGGTTTCACAGTACGAATCAACCAGGATCTGCAATCGTCGCAGCATCGATGGGAGGAGCGCTACTGGGTTTTCTGATTTTCAATTTCCATCCCGCACGAATTTTCATGGGAGACAGTGGTTCTCTGATCGTAGGACTAATCTCGTTTGTCCTTGCGGTAAAAGTCATCGGAACGCCTGTTGAAATCGTGCCAGAGGTTCTTCAAGGAGTATCTAAGCCAGTCCTAGCCATGGGCATACTTGCTTACCCATTGGTCGACACCATTCGGGTATTCTTCCTCCGCGTATTTCGAGGCGTCTCTCCGTTTTCCCCGGACAAACTTCACATTCATCACATTCTCATTGGAAAAGGTTTTGGGCATCGAAAGACATCCATCCTGATTTGGATGGGATCTGTTTTTTTCTCATTTATTTCATTCTTAAACATCAATGCAATTGTGTCTTGGTTTAATCCTACCACACATTTTTTGGCCTACATGACATGTGCGATTTTGATGGGGGCCTTGCCTACTTTGCTGCCTAAATTAAGAACCAAATGACATTTTTGAGGGCTGAATGTTGTGTGTTGTTCATGCTGGGCTTACTCGTTACGTGTTCTGTTTCAGCGCAATCCACGCTCACTCCTGCCTGGTTCACTCCCCTAGATCGCGAAGCCATTCGCGCTTGGAATATTGCAGACTCCCTCGAAGCCATGGTCCCGTGTATTCAACCTCTTTCAGATTGGGCGGGAGATGTTCACGGAAGTGGAGAAAATGGCGTGAGCATGAGGGATTATGGTTCCTTTTCTGGAGTGAATGTCGATGGTGAATATAAATTTATTCAGGGAGACAATGCGGGAAGCTCCACAATTATCGGGCTTCGAACATCTGGCGACATCAATGAAGTATTTCATTACGAAATCTCTGCCGAAAGATGGAAACTACCTGTCCCCCAACATCTGTATGACGCCGGAGTGAAGTGGGGAAGATTTGATGGAGTAGGTGTTGTAACAGGTGCGAACCCCGGGGCAGGATCCATTAGGGCTCTTCAAGTAGATCGACTAAACTTCCGGACATCGATCAAGTTGTCTCCGTCTGTTGAGTTTGCGATAGGCCATGGCCCACACCATTGGGGGCCCGGAATCAGATCCTTGTATTTCGACAGATCCATGGCGCCATCTTCATATTTGCGGTTGTTTATCGATGCTGGCCCTGTAAACTACACACATATACTGCTTCGAACACTTCACCCTATGGAACTCATCGATTCAAATGAAATAGGTTGGGTGGCAGCGCATATGGTTGATGTCGGATTGGGTGGTGGTTTTTCTGGTGCGCTTTTCGGTGCTGTAAAATGGCAAAGCAATGATGTGGGCGTAAATCACCGCATCGAGCCATCGTATTTAATTCCAGCTGTCGCCTTTCGACCCTCAGAATATGCGCTTGG
>JAQCID010000063.1 GCA_027618855.1 Bacteroidota bacterium
CAACACCAATTTAGGCAGTATCATAGGTATGGATGATCTCATTTTCTATCCGAAACTTGCCAAATAAATCACGGATGAAAATAGATGCAGAAGATGTAGTACAAAATGCTTGGGTGAAGATATTTAAAAATTTAAATAGCTTTTCTGAAAACAATTCATTTGAGGGCTGGATGCGTAGAATAGTAGTAAATACAGCTATTTCACTCTACCGAAAGGATAAGAAGCACGCAAATCAAGCAGATATTACAGAGGTCCTTGCAACCCCTAGAGACATAGAAGCGTCTAAAGAATGTGACTTTACCCGTGAGGAGCTTGAGAATGCAATTTCTCGTATGCCTGAAGGGTATGGTATGGTCTTTAAACTCTACGTCATAGACGGATATAAACACAAGGAAATATCAAAAATGCTCGATATAGAAGTGAATACTTCGAAAAGTCAACTGAGCCGCGCGAAGAAATTCCTGCAAGGTGTGTTGAACAGTATGGAGCAAGTTGCAAAACCTAACAAATAACTCAAGATGAAACCCGTTCAAGATACATTCACATCTCACATTCAAGGGCTTTATGATGGACACGAAGTTGCTCCACCACAAGGCATGAAAGATTCTGTCTTTAATCAACTAGATTCAGAAGTTTCTGGGGCATCTGGTTTGACATCTAAGGCGATTCTGGGTGCTGCTGTAGTTGTCGTCGGGTTTGCTTGGTTCTTTATGCCAGAAACAGACGTTGTGGTTGAACCATTGATTGCCGTCGAACAAGTCGTAGTTTCTGAGGAAGCTGTTGTGGTTGACGATGCTGTTGTTGCTGAGGAAGCAGTGGTCGTTCATGTTTCATCTGTCGAAGTTGAAGAAAACATCGTTCTGAGCGAAGACGTTCTGCGTGAAGAGGGGGCAACACCTCCGGTTGTTGCAACACCTCCGGCTGCCACTGTTCAGAAGGACATTGAAGAACAGAAGACCATTGAGAAAGTAGAAGAGAAGAAGGAGGCTGTAGAATGGGTTCTTCCCGCGAAATTGAAAGTGGACGAATGATCCAAAACGCCTTCAGACACATAGAAGGCAATGGGTCCATTCCTAGAACAACATGCTTGTTGTCTCTTGTGCTATTGTTGGGTGGATTTCATGTTCACGCATTCGACATTTCATTTGAGAATCCACGTGACACTGTATTGATTGACGGTCACATTATAAACATCACGGCCAACGTAGAAGTCGATACGGTTTGGAAACGACCTGAAAAGTCAACATTTCGAAAATGGCTTGATGGCGCCGAATTTATCGCATTAGGTAGAGCAGGAGCAGAAATAGGTGGTGATGATGCTTCTGGAAACGATTTTTACGTCGTTAAAGATGAAATAAGATTTCCCGAGTTTAGTCTGGAAGCGGCTCACCCGTTCGGAGATTCTTTTCAATGGTACTACAGAGGAGGTGTCTCTGTGGGATTGTCTCAAATTTTTGATGAAGAAAGAGTGAATGAAAGCACCATTGGATTTGAGTGGGATGAGGATGATGTGCTTGAAATATACACTACTAATGTGGATGTGCAGGGGAATGAATATGACACCA
This sequence comes from Bacteroidota bacterium, assembly GCA_027618855.1. GTDB lineage: Bacteria > Bacteroidota > Bacteroidia > Flavobacteriales_D > Sanyastnellaceae > UBA974. The sequence goes on from JAQCID010000063.1 coordinate 1,566, forward strand.
TTCAAGCGGGTTGCAGGCCGGGAGCGCCAATAAGATTCATTCCCAAATTTAAACTTGCATTGGGTGTGGAATGGCATGGTGTGATGAGATCTGCTGAGGGGTGGATTTGGGGTGCTCAATTGGAATGGTTGCCCAAAAAGAATGAATTCACAAAACTATATCCAACTCCTGCGCCAGGAGAATCAGATCCAGTATCCTCTGATTTAACGTATGAGATCATCCCCCATAAAACCAATGCGCTACAAATAAGAACATTTACAAGCTGGTCGGCTTGGAATTCCCCTTGGTTTCTTAGGGCTGAAGTGTGCTGGGCGCCAACAAGAACAACTACTTGGGTTGCTTTGGGGGTTAGATGGTGAAAAATTTGCGTTTTATGTCTACGATGTTTATATTGCAAGAGTATGTATTCGCTCAAAACCAATATTACCAAGACAAAACGCGCTATTAAGGCGACGTCCGTGGTTTTGTGCGTCCTGGTTTCTTTGGTTTTGTCAGGTTCATTCTCCGCTCAAGTCTATGTGTTAAATGGTGGTTTTGAGATTAGTGAGACGGTACCCAATCAATCCGGACAATGGGAATTGATGAACAACTGGACAAATGCAGGGAGTGCAATTGCAAATCCAGATTATTATCACACCTTTGGCTACAATGGAGGTGATTTGCCAGAGACTCCTCTTGCATACGTTTCCGCCTATGAAGGGTATGCCATTGCAGGTGTTGAAGTGAGTGGCAGGTCTGGTTCAAACATGAGAGAGTATTTGATGGGGAAATTGTCTGAACCATTGAAAGTCGGTAAACGGTATGAATTCTCATTTGCGATTTCAAATGGCAATGTCTATGAGCACAGCTCGGCGGGTCTTGGAGTAAGTGGTTTGGGAATTGCTTTTTCTACAGAAGAATTACATCAAACAGATCACGATCCAATCATCGTTCAGCCTCAGTTTAAAATTTCTAACATTCAGTATTATCAAGGATGGGAAGTCATCAAATTTGCTTTTACAGCGAGTGAGAATTACAAATATTTCACGTTCGGTTTGTTCGGAGTTGAGGTTGGAAAGCAAATCCTATCTTTAGAAGGCCCCAACAGAACCAAAGCATATTACTTTGTGGATGATTTCTCTATTAGGGATCTCACTTCAGAACTCCAATCGAATGATTTGCCAGACAGGGGTGAGTCTTCGGATCTGTTTTTGTTAGAAAGAAGTACGTTTGTTCCGACAGCATTTTCTCCCAACAACGACAACATTAACGATGTATTCGAACCGTCATTAAGAGACAATCGAGGCGCTTTGTTAAGGATTTTTGATCGCACTGGAGCGATGATTTGGGAGAGTGCAGATGAAGTCCCAAACTGGGGAGGATACAATCGCATTGGTGGCATTGCACAACAAGGTTTGTACTTATGGACCTTGGCTGTCGTGTTAGAAGATGGGTCAGTTGAGGAGATGTCTGGCCCCGTGACGCTTATCAAATAAGGTTTCTAAAACATTCATATTTTGCATACAAAAGATGCGCGTGAATATCCCGGGCTAAGTACGCTGGTACTTGACCATTTGACACATCAATCGTCGGATCTTAAGATCAAAAATCAGCTTGAGAATACAAACATCAAGGATGCTGTATGTCAAGTTCTAGAGGAACAATACCGACATCTGAACTTGCCGTTGCCTGCGGGTTTGAGCAAATTTCGAGAAGATGGTGTTCGAACGGTCACCACAGGACACCAACTTCAAATTGCGGGAGGACCTGCGTTTTTACATTATAAGACCATCACTGCGATTCGTCTTGCGCGGCAAATAGAAAAAGAAACAGGAGAGAAAGTTGTGCCTGTCTTTTGGTTGGCGTCTGAAGATCATGATTTCAAGGAGGTCAGTTGGGTGAATGGGGAAGTCGACAAACACGTGTGGTCGAGCCCTGTGGGGGACTTAAAACGGCCAGTTGGAAGATTGCCTTTGGATGGAGTGAACGACTGTTTGGAGTCTTGGGGGAAAGACATGGGGCAGGGTGGCGCAGATTTCAGATCCGATTTTCAAGCCATCTCCGATTGTTGTGATTTGTCACACAAACACAAAGAGTGTTATTCGGATCTTTTCAGAAGGTGGATGCATGTGTGGTATGGGGAAACGGAGTTGGTCGTCATAGATGCCGATAACCCCAAACTGAAAGCGTTGGCAGCAGGTCTCTTTTCAGAGGAATTCACAGCAAAGGGTATTCGGGACAGTGTCCGCAAAACGTCGGATGAATTAATTGCAAAAGGATTCAAAGCATCAGCGCATATCCGAGATGTGAATCTATTCTATATGGCCGAAGGAGCGTCCAGAGTAGGAATCATGAACGATGAATTTGGTGGATTTTCTGCGGGGGATCAGACCTTAAATACAAAGGGGTTAGAATGGGGGGAGTGGTGCGAAAACAATGCCGAAAAACTGAGTCCTGGAGCATTGTTGCGCCCTCTTTATCAAGAGCTTCTCTTGCCGAATGTCAGTGTTGTTCTAGGCCCAGGTGAGCTGAGTTATTGGAAGCAACTGGAAGGTGCCTTTGCATTCAAGCAGATGGATATGCCCGGTTTGCATCTGAGGGATCATGTCCTTGTCTTAGATAAGGAGATGCAAGCGCATGCCACAGAAGTGGGTTGGTCATTTGAAAAAGGATGGTGGGATGAGAATGAATGGGTCAGTAAATGGATTGAGGGTCAACTCCCGAGCAAAACAAAAGAGGTAGATGCCGTTTTGTCTGACTTGCAACAAGTCATTGAGGACGTGTCCTCTTCAGTAGATCAAACGTTAAAGAGTGCCGCTTCTGCCAGTGCGTTGGGAATGAGGAAGATTTGGGACGCACAACAGAAGAAAATGAAAAAAGCAATACGGAGAAAGAATCCCGACAAAATCAATGCGATCTCTCGGAGTGCCTCAAGAATTTGCAGGAACAACAGTCCCCAAGATCGATTCATGAATTTCCATCATCTCGCAAGTCATTTCGGGGGGTTCCATGCCTTGCGTGACCGACTGATCAATGCCGATGTGCCGCCCATGAAACTCACGGCATCATTTATGCACATTGTGGAGGAAAAATAAATAACAAAAGAAGCATCCCAATCGATGGTGCTTTCGGGGATGCATGGTAATTTGGTTTTATGGAAAAAAACGCAAACCTTCAATCTGTTAAAGATGCAAATGGAGACACCGCATCGCCACAATTAAAGGACAATATTAAAAATTATCTCATCGACATTGACGGTACGATTACGGAAGATGTCCCCAATGAGGAGCCCCAAAGGATGGAAACTTGCATGCCCTTTCCGGATGCGCTTGAGACCATGAGCCGTTGGTATGAAGAGGGACATATCCTCACGTTCTTCACGTCAAGGACTGAAGATCACAGAGAGGTTACTGAGCGTTGGCTGAAGAAACATTCGATCAGGTACCATGGACTCTTGATGGGGAAGCCTCGTGGAGGGAATTACCATTGGATAGACAATCACATCGTCCGCGCCACCCGCTTTGAAGGGAAATTTACAGATATGGTACGCCAAACAAAAACAGTCGAAGTTTTTGACAGTTAACAGCACCTATCTGCTTTCAAGAAACCGCTGTAAAATAATCGCCGCTGCGACCTTGTCGAGTGTGCCTTTCTGCCTTCGGTTTTTTTTATTCATCCCACCTGAGATCATCGCTGACATGGCTTCATTGCTCGTATCGCCTTCGTCAACTTGGTGTACTTGGAGTGAAGGGTAGGTTTTTTCAAGTGAACGAATAAACAGGTGGATGCCATCGCTGCTGTCTGTGTGGCCTCCGACCATCAGTCCTGGCACACCTACAACAAATCCGCCACACGGCTCGTCATTCATTAGCCGAACGATTTCAGCGTGTAACCCTTGTGTCTCCACTGTTTTTAAAGGTGTGGCAATGATTAAATGGCTGTCTGTAACAGCAATTCCCGTTCTTGTTGCACCCCAATCGAATGCGATATACCTTGACATAGGTGCAATATACAAGTGAGAACATACCTTTGCCACTTATATACTTACAGTAAATGAAAAATACGATAGAGTCAATTTGGGATGACAGGTCGCTTCTGGATACAAAAGAAGCCCGCGCTGCTGTTGCTGAAGTGATGGAGATGCTGGATACAGGCGTTTTGCGATGTGCTTCACCTGATGGTGATGGAGGTTGGGTTGTCAATGATTGGGTAAAGAAAGCTGTGATCTTGAATTTTCCAATCCAAAAGATGACGACGATTGAGGTCGGCCCTTTTGAGTTTCACGACAAGATGCCTCTTAAAAAGGGCTATGCAAAGGCGGGGGTGAGAGTGGTTCCGCACGCAATTGCTCGTTATGGTGCATTTATTGCCAGAGATGTGATTCTCATGCCGAGTTACATTAACCTCGGTGCGTATGTGGATTCAGGCACCATGATAGATACTTGGGCTACGGTCGGGTCTTGTGCCCAAATCGGTAAGGATGTTCATATCAGCGGTGGAGTAGGAATTGGAGGCGTACTCGAACCCTTGCAGGCTTCTCCGGTGATCATTGAAGATGGGGCGTTTGTCGGTTCCAGATGCATTGTTGTTGAAGGCGTGAGGGTAGGGAAGGAAGCGGTCTTGGGAGCGGGTGTCGTTTTGACTTCGAGCACGTTGATTCTGGATGTTACAGGGGACAAACCTGTGGAGCACAGAGGTTATATCCCGCCCAGATCTGTCGTGATTCCAGGGACACGGCCCAAAAAATTCCCAGCGGGAACGTATGATATCCCCTGTGCGTTAATCATCGGAAAACGAAGTGAAAGTACCGATAGAAAGACGTCTTTGAACCGTGCGCTGAGGGAACATGATGTGGCCGTTTAGCGGAGAGATGACAACAGTGTGTTTCGTGTGGAAAAATTGAGCTCTTTTTTCGATGAAATAGAGGAGGATTCTTGCATATTTACACAATGCATTTTATAGTATCTAGCACCCACCTACTTCGACACCTTCAAATCTTGAGTGGTGTCCTAAGTAACAGCAATACCTTGCCCATCTTAGATCACTTTTTATTTGATCTAGCTCCCGGCGAGGCTGTCATTTCAGCAAGCGATCTCGAGACCACGATGACCGTGAAACTCGAAGTGAGAACAGAAGACAAAGGAACGATTGCGATTCCCGCAAAGATGTTGCTGGAAATCCTGAAAGCTTTCCCAGACATTCCTTTGACGTTTAAAATTGACATTGTCACCTTTGCCATCGAGTTGGTGAGTG
>JAQCID010000064.1 GCA_027618855.1 Bacteroidota bacterium
TCTCACTGTCGATTTGGTCAAAAGATTTCCTGCTTTTACCTTTACCTACAAGCGCCTCAAGTGACATTGCATTGTAATTGAGAAAAATTTCAGCCAGGTTTTCTAATTTGTGAGTTTGGTCTGGATCAAGCAGGTAGTGCGCGATCATACAATCAAAAACATTTTTAGAGAGTTTGACCCCAAGCCGTCCAAATACTTTTCTACTGAATTTATAGTTCGTCGCAGTAATCTTTTTTGATTGGTCCTCAAGGAGAGGTTGAAACGCTTCAATGATCGATGAGGCTCCGTCTCCAAGGGGAACATACCATGCTTCTCCAGGCTTGATGGCAAATGAGAACCCCAATAGTTTATCCAACATGGGGTTAAACCCATCCGTGATGATATGAAACCCCCAACCTGATGATTCCTGAAGTTTGGCAATCAACTTTGAGCGTCCTGAAGGCGAGTCAGCGACATGGTAGTCCCCTGAAGGTTTTGTTGTTTGAGGACGAACATGATCGACAAGGGGTGGGGGCAATGCCGTGGGCGTGGAGAGGACTTCGGAATTGTCCCCGAACATACTCACTTGCCCTACAGGGTTTGTATTGATTTTAACCGGCGTAGCTGGAGGAGTCTCGGTCGATACGTTGGCACTAGGTATAAGCTTACGTAATAGGGTGCGGAACTCTAATTCTTCTAGTATTTCTGCCAAAAGACTTACGTTAGCCTCATTTTTTACCATGCCCTCAATATTTACCTCAGCAGGAATATCAAGTACGATCGTGGCAAGTTTTCTGGAAAGGAGAGCTTGTTCATGATTCGCCTCCACTTTTTCTTTTAGTTTTCCTTTCAGCTGATTTATATTTTCATACAATCCCTCAATGCTGTCGAATTCGCAGAGTAATTTTGCAGCGGTTTTTGCGCCCACCCCCGGAACTCCTGGGATGTTGTCAGATGCATCTCCCATAAGCCCCAAATAGTCAATAACCTGCTCGGTGCGATTGAGTCCAAATCGGGCACAAATTTCTTCGGGTCCCCATATTTCAGCTGGGTTACCTCCTCTTCCGGGTCGATACATCTTTACTCTGTCGGAAACAAGTTGACCGAAATCTTTGTCGGGGGTCATCAGATACACATCATACCCTTCTTTCTCTGCTTTTTTTGCGAGATATCCAATCAAATCGTCGGCCTCGTACCCCATTTCCATTCTTGTGGAAATCTGCAGGCCTTCCAGAACTTTTTTAATGAGGGGCACACTCAATTTAATGTCCTCAGGCGTTTCATCCCTATTTGCCTTGTATTCAGGGTAGATTACATTCCTAAAGGACCCACCAGGAGGGTCGAAAACCACTGAGATATGTGTTGGATTTTCAACTCTGATAATTTCTAGAACGGCATTTGTGAAGCCAAATACAGCAGATGTGTTGAGTCCTTTTGAATTAATACGTGGGGTTTTTATAAACGCGTAGTAAGCTCTATAAATAAGTGCGTAGGCGTCTATTAAGAATAGTTTTTTATTTGATGGAGCTGACAACATTTATATTCACCCTTAGCGAGGTTCACTCTTATAAATGGGAACGGTACTGCATGCCTCACCGAACATTAAACTCTTGACGACGGGTTGCAGTTTTTGTTGGATTTGAAGAAGTGAGTTCGCTCCACCGGAATTTGAACAGCCTCTTATGACAACTCTTTTGCCAGCATATTCTTCGGGTGATAGATTCTCGATGGCACGTTTTAAAGATTCTGCCTGTGCGTTTTCCAATCCCCCCACCACAACAAATTCAGAAGTGGATAGTGTTGCTGAGACTAACATCCAAGCCCAATCTGGAACGATTGCATCTTCAGTACATGTAAGCCCGACACCTAGTCCGCTGAAGTTTTCGGGTTTCAGGGTTTTTGCTTTCTCCCTAAATTCTTTTTCTCTCACGATCATCCCCTGCCAAAGCCAGTCTGTGAAGTCAAGTTCGACACATTTAATTTCGCTTAATTGGCCGAGGTCTATTTGTACTAAGCCACTCTCTTCTACACGGTTGCGAATACCGCCGTCCATATCCTTATTTTCCGAATTCATCATGCACTTTGAGCGTTGTTGTCACGCAAATTCTTATTGATTTTGAGTCGTTCCATCTCTTCACAGAGTTGAGCAGCAATGGCCTCTGCATCGTATCCACATTCCGCATAAAGTTCCGCCTGAGTACCGTGCTCGACCCATCGGTCTGGCATCCCCAATCTCGTCACTTTTGCGTGATACCCTTGTTCGGACATCCATTCGATCACTGCAGATCCGAATCCTCCTTGAATCGTGCCATCCTCTACTGTAATGACTGATTTAAATCTACCGAAAATTTCGTGCAACATTATTTCGTCAAGTGGTTTCACAAATCTCATGTCGTAATGTGCCACAGAAATCCCTTTCTTCTCAACTTCTGCAATCCCCTTCTGTGCCTCAGTTCCGATAGCCCCTATACTTAGCAAGGCTATGTCATCTCCATTCTTCAATTTGCGTCCTTTTCCGATGGCAATCTCAGAAAATTTATTCCTCCAATCTGCGATAGAACCAGTTCCTCTGGGATAACGAATCGAGAAGGGGCCATGATGCTTCTCCGATGCGGTATACATCATATTCCTTAATTCTACTTCATCCATAGGGGCTGCCACCACCATGTTGGGGATGCATCTCATATATGCCAAATCAAATGCTCCGTGGTGCGTAGGCCCATCGGCTCCTGCGATCCCCGCTCTGTCAAGACAGAAAACAACATGTAAGTTTTGGAGCGCAACATCGTGTACCACCTGATCATATGCACGTTGCATAAAGCTTGAATAAATATTACAAAACGGGATCAGCCCACTTGTTGCCATTCCGGCACTGAATGTAACAGCATGCTGTTCAGCGATACCTACATCGAATGCTCTGTCAGGCATTTGCTCCATCATCATCTTTAATGAACATCCGGAGGGCATTGCTGGAGTTACGCCGACAATACGTCTGTTTTTCTTGGCTAAATCGATGATGGTTTGGCCGAAAACATCCTGGAATTTGGGAGGTTTAGGACCCGTATCGACTTCAGTCGTTTGAATACTTTCCCCGGTTTCTTTGTTAAATAATCCGGGTGCGTGCCATTTCGTAGGGCTCCCCAATTCGGAAGGTTCGTATTTCGCTCCTTTCCGAGTTACGCAGTGTAACAATTTGGGGCCTGGGATGTCCTTTAAATCGGCAAGGACCTTTGTTAAATGCTCAACGTTGTGGCCGTCAACCGGACCGAAATATCTAAAATTTAATGACTCAAACAGATTGCTTTGTTTGAGAATGGCCGACTTGATTGCATTTTCTACTTTTTGGACTACAGCTTGCGCATTGGGCCCAAATTTTGAGATTTGTCCAAGCAGATTCCAAACCTCATCTTTCACTTTGTTGTAAGTGTGAGAAGTCGTGATGTCGGTGAGGTATTCTTTTAAGGCTCCGACGTTGGGGTCGATGGACATACAATTGTCGTTGAGAATAACGAGCAGATTGCTGTCCTCAATTCCAGCGTGATTCATCCCCTCAAATGCCAGGCCTGCAGTCATTGCTCCATCTCCAATCACCGCGATATGATGTCGATCCCTATCTGCATTCAATCGAGACCCAACCGCCATGCCAAGGGCAGCCGAGATGCTGGTGCTACTGTGTCCAACGCCGAATGTGTCGTATTCGCTTTCTGATCGTTTGGGAAATCCACTGAGCCCCTTGTACTTTCTGTTTGTATGGAAGTTTTCACGACGTCCCGTTAAGATTTTATGACCGTAAGCCTGGTGACCAACGTCCCAAACGATTTGATCTTCAGGAGTGTTAAACGTGTAATGAAGGGCTACGGTAAGTTCTACGACCCCCAAACTCGCTCCGAAATGACCTCCTTTTTCCGAGACCACATCTATAATAAACTGCCGAAGCTCGGTACAAACTTGTTCTAACTCTTCCGGATTGAAATTTTCTCGCAAGTCTGCGGGAATTTTAATCTTTTCTAAAAAAGGACCGGCTGGAAAGGGCTTCATGATATCGTACCTAGATTGTTATGCGTCTATAAGTTCAACAAGTCCTCGTAGGATTGCGACACCGTCAGAATTTCCGAGGTCTTCAGAGCAGGCTCGTTCAGGGTGGGGCATCATGCCAAATACGTTTTTATTAACGTTACAAATTCCAGCAATATTGTTGATGGAACCGTTTGGATTAGAAGCATTGCTAACTTTTCCATTTTCATCACAATAGCGGAAAATAACTTGGTCATTTTCTTCGAGTGCTTCAAGTTCTTCTTTTGGAAGAAAGTAGTTGCCCTCTCCATGAGCAATCGGGATCATTAATGGAATCGTTTGGTCCAATTCGGAAGAGATAGATGCCGAATGTGAAGCGGGCAGGATATGAACGTTTTTGCAGATGAACTTTCTACTTTCATTATGCATGAGCGTTCCTGGTAGAAGTCCCGCCTCGCAGAGTATTTGAAAACCGTTACAAATGCCAAGTACTTTCCCGCCTTTCCCAGCAAATTTCACGACCTCTTCCATGATGGGTGCAAATCGTGCAATTGCACCACTTCTCAAGTAATCGCCATAACTGAATCCTCCAGGAAGGACTACTGCATCAACATTTTGAAGGTCTGAATCTTTGTGCCAAAGCTCTACGGCCTCATATCCGAGGCTGTCTTTTAAGGCATGGACGATGTCCATGTTACAATTTGATCCGGGGAAGGTGACGACGCCTATTCTCATAGTGCGAAGTTCGTCAAAATAAGGGGATTATCTATCTCCCAACCCTCTTTATTTTACCATTTTCCATGTACGTACTGCACCGCTTTCTGGGTCCGTTAATCTGATGAGTATCATCGTGGGCCAAACATCGGACTCCATCCAAATGGTTCCGTCTATTTCGGGCATAAATACGGGGGTGACACTCCGACCACTCAAATCATACGCGCGTGCTTCACATCTTTCAAATCCCAAACCAAGATTTATTTTCCATCCGTTTCGAGTAGCAATAGGATTTTCTATCTCAAAAAGAGGCAACACTTCGATTTCTAGAGTCCTCCCAAAACCTTCCACCGGAGGGTCATTCGTGTCGCTATCGTCACTTACAATATTCTCACTTTCAATCGCAATTACTTTCCGAACAGTATGCGAACAGTAATTGTTCCAAGCATTTAAGAATACGTCATAGGTTCCCGCCTCTGAATAGGTGTGAACGGCATGAATGTTAAAGCTAGGCTCTGATTCATCTCCGAAAAACCAACTGTATCCAGTTGCTCCTTCAGATTGATTTGTGAACCCCAAAGTATAACCCGAGCCATCCCCTGATGTAAGTGGTAGGTTAGGCGCTTGAAAATCAGCGATTACTTGAGGCGCAGCGATTACTTCTACAGTCACTGTGTCAGCACAACCGAAGGAATCAATTGCGATGGCTGTGTATTCGCCAGCGTCTAAATTAGAAATTGATTCAGTCACCTCTCCTGTAGACCAAATATATCCATAAGGTGCTATTCCTCCCGAAACATTAAATTCGATCGACCCGTCAGAAATACCATCGCATCCTATGTGACCTATGTCAAGTCCCAAATCCAATTGAGCAGGCTGAATTACTTCAGCGGATTCTTCTCTGTCAGGACATCCCCAGTGACCTCCATCTGTTGCGACAACGGTATAAGTGCCCGATGGTAGATTCGTTAATATTGCCTGACCAGTGCCATCTTCAAAAGATGCAATTTCTTCACCAGATTCTGTGTAATAAGTGAATGTCCATGGCTCTTCACCCTCACCATTTACTGCGATTGAAGTCACGCCCTCACCTTCACATCCTGGAGACACGACTGTAAGATTTATGCTAGGTGCAGAAACAACATCGATTCCGATTGAATCCAAACATCCAAATGCATCTGTTACGGTCACATCGTAGTGCCCGTCTTGTAAACTCGTTGCAACGTGAGTCGTCTCACCATTGCTCCAAGTATATTCAAAAGGTGAATCACCTCCTAGAACTTTTACGGTAGCTTCGGCATCAAGAGCGTCTTCACAATAAATGGTGGATTGAATCTCTAAAATCATATTTTCAACACCCACTACGTTTGCTGAATATGTGTTCACTCCACAACTGTATTCTCCTTGATTGCTTATTAACCCAGTGTATTCTCCTGAGTTAAGTCCCTCAAATACACCAGCTCCATCAAGTCCTGTAAGTGTGCTTATCAGGTTTCCATCGGCATCGTTTAATGCATAATCCCAAGGTCCTGATCCGGTACCTAACAAAGAAATCGAGGCTTCACCCTCACCGTTGCACCCTGGGCTTACAGTTTCGATTTCTGTAGGCGCAGAGATGTGAATGTCCCATCTTATATCATTCGTGATTGATCCCAAAGACGTTTCTCCTCCCTGAATAGAAAATCCAAATGCCAACCCTTCTGAGAGTGGAAAACCACCACTCTCGTCTGAGGATGAAATCCAGGCACAATAATCTCCCAAATGAAAATCTACGAGTCTTAGCGTGAAATTTTTTGTGGTTTGTGCTGCAACTTGAGTTGAAACACCGATACCTACAGTGGCATTTTGCTCACCTGCAATCGATGGTAAAACATGAATGCTATAAAAAGAACTACCTACATTGTGATCTACTGGTGCAGACATGATATC
>JAQCID010000065.1 GCA_027618855.1 Bacteroidota bacterium
TATAAAGCGGCACAAGGGTCTTCATTGAGCAAGTAGTACTGTCCCAGACGAAACCATCCGTCCGAGCCGTATCTAATGTTTTCAGGAAACAATTGCAAAGCCCATAAATCGACCGTCGACAATTCAGGCAAAACGTGATGCGTTGTAATATGTTTGGAAATGTGATTCTGGACTTGGACTGACCTTGAGGCCATCGTCCAACTTAAAATCCAAAATGCGCATAGAGGAATGATGAATGCGACAGGAATTTTTATGGGATTCCACATCCCTTGAAGGCTGGATTTGGAAGCGGAATGTAAAATGGCCAAAGCAAGAATAAAATCGGGCCTTTCCATTGGAAACCAAAGAAGAAATATCGGCGCGATGATGAGTGCTGACCAAGGCCGTACAATACAGAACAACAGAAGAAGAACGACGCCAATCCAACCCAATTCATAGGAGAAATGAAACCACTCATTGTGTGCCCTTCTCGGCTGTCTGTTCCCGATGAATAAATCAGCGCCTTGAATATCCTGTCTCCAAGAGCCTGCACCATTCACCTTCCCCGTGAACTTGGATGTTGTCCATTCCCACAAACCAAGCCGCTCATCCAGACTTTGGCTTTCAAGCATCATGCCCTCAGCAAAAGGGGTGTTCTCTTTGTTTTCGTTGAACCATGAAATGCCCTTGTGTGCAATGAAGATCATACCCACCAGAATGGAGGCATACACCACACTCAACGTGACAAGTCGCCTATGTGTCCAAAAATTCCTTGTGAAATGCCACAACAAAAGCACTGTCCCCGCTGCGAAGGAAGACCATGCCGTAACAAAGACACACGTGAATAGAAAGGCAAATAAAAGGAGATACACTTTCCTGGGATCGTGATGTTTCAGATTGAGCATACAGAAGGCAATCAGAACAAACCATGTCGCGCAGTGTAGCTCAAGCAACCCAGAAGACGCCCCATCAAAACCTACGCCCATCCAAATGCCCACACCGAATAGGGTGGTGCACACGAGATGGAATTTAAAATCATTCGCAACGCCCCCTGCTTCATCTTCATTTTGAGGCTGAATAAATAAGACCAGTATAACCCCTATATATCGCAGGGCATCGTGATTCCAATCTCCAAACAACAGTGCAATCATTAAAAGCACGAACGCAAAAATGGACACCTTACTCAACGCTCCAGAAAGAAGTCTGAGGGATATCAATACAGAAACGACCACCCAACCTAGACTGTATAAACCATCGTCTTGCCAAGGAAAAAACACACATGCACAAAGGAATAAAATGGCAATCCGGTTCCAGGAAATATGTAGTCGATTTGTCATTCGTGCCTTACTTACTCTATCGCCCCACAATATGATGTTTATTCCAGATCCAAACAAAGTCCGTACGCAGAAAGAAGATCAATTCAGTCTTTGTTGTTAATGATGAGGGCTGCAATTACGCCAGGCACCCAGCCGAAACACGTCAATATTGTGACTATGACGATTGATCCACACCCCTTGTTCAGAACGGCAAGTGGTGGAAATATAATTGCCAGTAAAACTTTTCCGCATCCCATGTTATAAAGGTAACGCAATAACCGAGAGTGTCGTTGAGTTGAATGACGCTTCATATCCTCGGATTTCAAAAAGTTTTAGATCTTGACAGGTCCGCAAAGTAAAATTCAGGATTTTTTATCAGCGATCTGAGACATACATCTCTCTGCAATAGCAGTGATGGTCAGCGAGGGATTCACACCGGGATTAGAGGAAATCATGGAACCGTCCACAACGAACATGTTTTTATATCCGAAGACCTCGTTGTCCTTATTGATGACACCTTTTTCAGGAACTGAAGCCATAACTGCCCCGCCAAGGATGTGGGCCGTTGAAGGAATTCCAGACAATGTTTCCAGGACAAATGAAGTCGATTTTCCTTGAACTATTTCTGCGAATTTCTGAGTCAAAGCATTCGAAGCTGGGATATTGGGACTTGGCGCTTTTCCTTTTGAAACTGAAGACGAAAGCCCTCCTGTCAGTCCCAATTTAAACTTCAAAGTACTGTCTAAAGTTTGCATAAACAGGAGTACCACCGTGCTTTTAGACCAAGCGTTGCTCACGTAAATTTTTGCATAACTCCATGGCGCTTTCAACAAAGAAAAGGTCATCCGAGACAACCGCACGACAACATTTGAACCATGTGAAACGGGCAGATGTAGCAGCTTCCAAAATCCCGATCCCGCTGAATACCTTACCGCTTCCAAGTGTGAGTTTTCATCTGTGTGAAGTATCGATCCTATCGCCACTCCCTTAGACATATCCAAGTCCTCGCGGAGCGTACTTACACTAATGAGCGTCTCGTTATTCGTGCGGATATCTCCGCCCACCATCTCCGATAGACCTGGCAAAGTCGTCGACTTCAATTTCAAAAGCAGCTTCACTGTCCCCAACACTCCCCCAGAAAAAATGACACCTTTCGTGCGAACCTCCCTCCTGCCACCAAATATTTTTGTACTTGATTTCAATGAAACCTTATATCCTTCTTCACCTTCACCCCCATTAATCGGCGCTACCCCGCAAGCCTCATTTTCTGCAAAAATGTCTGCACCCAATTTCTGAGCAAAGAACAAGTAGTTCTTGTCAAGTGTGTTTTTAGAATTGTACCTACACCCAGTCATGCACCCACCACAATGAACACATCCAGTTCTAGAAGGGCCCTCACCACCAAAATAAGGGTCCGCCACTTCTCTCCCTGCCTTGCCGAAATACACTGCAACATTTGGATGACGGAATTCCTTTTCCTTTCCAATCTCCACAGCTAAATCTTTCAACGCTTTATCGGCATCAAAAAGCCGAGGGTTCGGCGAAGCCCCCAACATACGAAGCGCCTCCTTGTAATGCACGTCTAGTTCTTCCTCCCAGTCTAAGAGCCCAGCCCAACTTCCAGAGGCGAAAAACGCACGCGAAGGTCGCGGCAATGTATTGGCATACACCAAGGAGCCTCCCCCCACACCAGTTCCTGAAACGATCGTCACATGCCTCAGAAATGTCATTTTCATGATTCCGAAAAACCGAAGCCCCGGAATCCACAGCCATTTCCTCAAATTCCAATTCGTCTTGGGGAAATCTTCCGCATTCTTAAACCATTTTCCTTTCTCAACCACAAGAACCTTATAGCCTTTCTGACTAAGCCTTAAAGCAGACACGCTCCCCCCAAAACCACTCCCAATTATCACGTAATCATAATCAAAGTTTTTAGATGTGCAGCGCATTTCCACAATTTAGTTTAATATGAACAAAGAGACACAAGGATCTGAGTTGAAAACTCGATATTTAACTCAAGCTATTCGCACGAATTTCCATACACACTCAGGACTTGCAACAAATCATCAACGGCCACCAACCCATCTTGATTAAGATCAAACTCACACAATGATGAACATCCATATTCACTTAATAAATTCAACAAATCCGGAACATTGACAGTGCCGTCTAAGTTTAAGTCTTCAGAGAAACAATGGCTTTTCGCCACGTTGATTGAATAGGGGAGCAAGACAATATCTGTATGTCCAGAATCTGGAATTAAATGAATATAATTGTCATGGTCGATGACATCAAACAAAGAATCTGAATGCCATTTTTCCCAAGAGACATTGCCCGAAAGCAGGTTGTCTATAGAAACCACGAGTGTGTCGCTTGAAATGTTCGTCAAGACCACAGAGGAGTCAAAGGTGGAGTCGTTTTCAAATCTCCAGCCAAAAAGCTTGGGATAGACAACCGTCCTCGTAACATTGTTGTTGCTGTTATAATAGGTGACCGAGTCCATTAAATGAAGAGGTGTTTCAATCTTTGTGGCTCGATTTTTACCCAGTTTGGCCTTGTTCCAAATCGCTGCAAAAACGCCTGTTGCTTTTTTTCTGAAACCATTCTGAGTATCTAAGGCTTCCCAGTTGTCAAAAATCCCCCCGACATTAAACATACTGATGTCTTCAACCAATTTGTTGTTTAAAAAGAGGTGATGAGAGGCACTGAACATCAACACCAAACTCCACCTGTTTAAAAATCGTTTGTCCAACGTATTGTCAGTAATTCCGTATCCTACCCATAGCTCATGATTTTGCAAACTGGCCGTGGTGTCTTGGAATTCCCTGACTTTTTCATACGCGGGGATTTGGTCAAACGCATAGGCCAACAACTGCTTTGTGGTGAATAACGTATCTGCTGGTTTTAAGTAAAAAAACGCAGACCACCTGAAAGCATCCGCTTGATTTGTCATGTTGTATAAGGCTTCATTCCATTCCTGAGCCCTGGGATTGTCAGCGCCGAAATTCCCTGCTGAGACGGCGATTTTTGTGTTTGGAAGCAACGCCCTGATCGAGTCGATATACATGTCACATGTTGCAGCATAATCTTCTGCCGTGGGGTAATGACTTATGCTCAGCTCATTGCCGGCTTTTCCCATTTCGTCTCCGAGCCTAATTCTCTCAAGCTTCACGCCATTGTCCTTCGCCGATTGCAAGTCCGCCAATTGCTTAGACATAGTGCTACTGATCATATTTAAGCAATAAAGACCTTCAGCCCCAATTTGATCTAATGCATTTTGAAAGTTCTCAGGGGTGATTTCAATGACTGTCGCATTTAATGGCCCCCAATCTAACGTGATCGTGTCTACACAACAGGTGTCCAACAATTCTTGGGGATAAAACCACCCGTTTTGCCAATCCCAAATATTTGCGCTTGGAGGATATGCGAGTACATCCGGATACATAGAGGCTACTGAGTCATTGAAAATCTCATTGACCCAAGAGGGACCTCTCCAGGTTTGTCCACCAAAATTAGACGTAGGGACCGAACGGATCAAAGGATCCAGCTCCAATGGTACCGCCTGAGAAAAAACGGAACAGCTAAGTCCTATTGAGAGACCAATTGACAATATGAATAGTCGTTTTTTCATAACAACACGCAATATAACATAAAAGAGAGCTAAACTGTGATTAATCTCTTCGAACCCATACACAGTTTCGGAAAATCCCATCACAATTCTCCTTAATCTTGTTGCCTACCACTCTGTAATCTGTGTGCTGAATAGACCCTAAAATTCCATAAAAGTCAATTGTTGAGCTGTCCGGGTAGAGCGTTAATTTCAGGAGTGTATCGATCTGTAAGAAATCATACGTTCCAGAGTGACTTCCGCCATTTCCATAGCCAAACCTATAATATCCAGGACTTCCGTCCCCGAGATCCAAGTTCTCAAACACCATCAATTCCGGTCCGTTGTCTTCACAATTGGGGCATCCTCTGTCCGCATCAATATCGTAGGTGCCTACAATATTCTCTTCAATGGGCTTGCAACCTATCCATGTAAATGAAAAGATGAGAATGTAAATCAATGTTTTCATACCCTCAAATATCGGGAACTCTCGCCTACTTGCACGATTATTGTTTCAGTGGAGGTTTGCAAAAGGGGATGAAATTTACCTGACAACCAACTTTTTAGTTGACTGCTTGGTGGGTGAATTCACTCTGACGAGATAGACTCCAGCAGAAAAATCACTGATATCAATCGTTTGGCCCACCCACAGATCATAATATGCAAATGGACTTGTAGGGTTAACATCATGTGGACTTGAGCCAACCCATATGCTATCATTTGAAGTCGTCACCTCATCCCACACAAGGCCCAAATCATTCATCGTTGACATGTGCCAAACCCCAGGTAGGTTATCACAAGCTAGATTACAGACTGGATGCGCCATTTCTCCCATATACACAATCGCACTTTCCGCATCATCCGATACAACTGCAGAGTTAAACTCAAGACCATATTGGGACAACAATCCTTGCAAGTCTGGGACGCCTATTAAACCATCTCCATTTTCATCTGGATTGTACGGTAGTTGAGGTATGCCTTGCGAAAAAGCATTCAAGCTTAAAGCTGCGATTAGAAGTGTGAAGAGAAGCCTCATTGGTTATTTGGGTTGACTAAGAACCAACAAGATACAACTATTAATTTATGTGTAACCTCGACATATTCGCCCCCACCCCTCAAGATTTGATAGCTATTCGCAAATGCTACCAAACACACTAAGGATTAATAATATATCTGCAACTGTGACGTACCCATCCTGATTTATATCATGGGCGCATGATGATGAACATCCGAATTCACTTAGTACTCCATCAGAGTTTAAATCCTCACTGCATAATGTATCACAGACTCCATCTCCATTAATGTCATTGAGGCATTCACAATAACAGTCTTCGTAAGTCACACAATTCACTTCATCAACATCAATGAAGGTAACGGTATAAGTTAATGGATCCAAAATCTCACATCCACAATCAACGACGATATAATCCATCGTTTCGCACGCGTCACAAATACCATCTTCATCTAAATCTCCAGCTGTGCAATTGCCATCACAATCATACCCGAACTCAGCGAATATACAGCTCCCATCATCTGTGATGGCATTGGAATCATAGTTGCATGCTGTTGAATCTGTACATCCGTTGTAAACGACAGAGGTGTCAGTAATTTTATAGATATTTCCATTGTAAAGCCCTGCATAGTATAATTCTCCATTG
>JAQCID010000066.1 GCA_027618855.1 Bacteroidota bacterium
TCCTCGTTGTTGTTCTCAATCCGCACACCACGCGCATCATCCGGATGAACTGCTTTTCTGTCTTTAAACCAAGACAACAAAGCGTCAGACAACAATCTCGTATCCGCAACAGGCATGTCGCCAGTACCTAGAATAATTTGGTCAACTTTGTCGTTCGACCTGAAGATGTTTTGAGCTGTCGTAAAGGGCAAGTATGCCATCTTGTTTTCCCAACGACTCGCAGGATCATCAAAGGTCCCTACAACACGAAATTGAACACCGCCAATTAAGAGATACGTCCCTATGGGATCAATCCCTTCGTACAGGTCTTCAACGACCGTCGCTCCAAGGACAGTAACCTTCGTCTCCTCAGCGACATCACGACTTGAAATATATCTCCCACCCGTAAGCGTTGTATTCTCAAGCATCAGATGATCAGGATCCACGCCTCTTAAAGGGAAATTACTTTGTTTGTCTTCATGCTCCATCACGACCCCCCAAATCCTCACTCTCCTGGAATATGCATGTACAGTATCCATTTGCTGAAACATTGCATCTACATCAGAGTTGCGAATCTTCACTGGTCTATTTGGCAAATGACCACGATAGGCAAGCTGCGTTCTACCTGCATCCACCCAAATAGAATTCACAGCATCATCACTGAATTGGTTTTGGACGCCATTTTGAAGGCCAAACCCCAACCCTTGCATCACGACTAAAATAAACACCCCCAAAGCAATCGACAATCCAGTTAAAAAAGTACGCATAGGGTTACTCAGAACCGTATTTGCAATTTCTAACCAAGTATCTCGATTAAACATGAGTTAGCTTAAATCAATTAACCCATCAACGAGATGTATCGTCCTGTCACACAGCGCGGCGATGTCATGTTCATGGGTGACGATGATCATCGTAATCCCATCCGCATTGATCTCAGGCAGCAAGGTCATGACATCACTTGAAGTCACGGAGTCTAGAGCTCCCGTGGGCTCATCTGCAAGAATAACTTTCGGCTGTGCCACGAGTGCTCTCGCAATCGCCACTCTCTGTTTCTGCCCACCACTCAATTGGTTAGGCAGATGGGCTGCCCAATCCTCAAGACCTACCTTTTTAAGGTAATCCATCGCGATTATATTCCTCTTTTTTCTTGGTACACTCTGATAATAAAGAGGAAGAGCGACATTTTCAAGAGCCGTCTTAAAGCCGATTAAATTAAAACTTTGAAAAACAAAGCCCAACAACTTACTCCTATATTTTGCTGCAGCGCGCTCATTGAGCCCAGACATAGACTCTCCAGAGAGCAAATACTCTCCACTGTCAAAGCTATCTAGGAGCCCCAATATGTTCAGAAGCGTCGACTTTCCAGAACCCGAAGACCCCATTATCGCTACCATCTCCCCTTTTTTGATGTTACAAGTAAGGCCTTTTAACACCTCTAACTTCTGAGATCCGGTGACGTATGATTTGCCTATGTTGTTTAATTTTATCACCCCGCAAAGATACCATTCCACACGCCCTGTGAAAAGTTAAATTCTCTCAACACGTTAAATCGTCTATTAACCACAAAAAAAGTCGTACTTTCGCGCGTCCTTAGACGGGCATAAAAAGCGCCCCAATTAACTCCACCCACAATGAGCGGAATCAGAAATATTGCCATTATTGCCCACGTTGACCACGGAAAAACTACCCTGGTTGACAAAATCATACACCGTTGTCAAGTCCTAGACGCACACAAGGTTACTGGAGATCTTATCCTAGACAGCAACGACCTAGAGCGCGAAAGGGGAATTACAATTCTCTCCAAGAATGTAAGTGCGCAATGGAAAGGAACGAAAATCAACATCATTGACACACCTGGTCACGCTGATTTCGGTGGAGAAGTTGAAAGGGTTCTTAAAATGGCCGATGCCGTCATTCTTCTTGTCGATGCATTTGAAGGCGCTATGCCCCAAACACGATTCGTTCTAGGAAAAGCATTAGAGCTAGGTCTCAAGCCCATTGTTGTCGTAAACAAAGTTGACAAAGAAAACTGCACTCCTGACATCGTTCAAGAGCAGATTTTTGACTTAATGTTCAATCTTGATGCAACGGAAGAGCAAATAGATTTCCCTACAGTGTATGGATCGGCTAAAAACAATTGGATGGCGGAAGATTGGCAAAAGCCGACCGACAACATTGATTACCTCCTTGACCTCATCGTTTCGGAAGTTCCAGAGGCTCCTTTTCATGAAGGGAATCCTCAAATGCAGATTACCTCACTGGACTATTCTAAGTATACTGGAAGAATTGCAATTGGAAGACTTTTCAGAGGGGAGCTACACACGAATCAGGACTACGCACTTTGTACATCCGATGGTGTGAAGAAAATTCGCGCAAAGGAACTGTTCATCTTTTCAGGTTTGGGAAAAGAAAAAGTTGACTCAATACGAGCGGGTGACATCTGCGCAATTAACGGAATAGAAGGATTCGAAATTGGTGACACCATCTCTGACCTAGAAAATCCTGAGCCCATTGAGCGCATTGCAGTTGACGAGCCTACAATGAGTTTGCTTTTCACGATAAATACATCTCCATTCTTAGGCAAAGATGGCGAATACCTTACTTCACGTCACATTCGTGAGCGCCTGGACATTGAGCTCCAAAAAAATCTTGCATTGCGTGTTGAAGCCACGGACAGTGAGGACAAATGGAATGTCTACGGTCGCGGTATACTTCACCTTTCTGTACTCATCGAAACCATGCGCAGAGAAGGCTATGAAATGCAGGTCGGCAAACCACAAGTGATCTTTAAGCAAATCGACGGCGCCAAGCATGAACCTTTCGAACATCTTGTCATCGATGTCCCTGAAGCTGCTGCAGGAAAAGCGACAGAGCTTGTCATGATGCGCAAAGGAATGCTTCAGGTCATGGCACCTAAAGGAGACCTTCAGCATTTGGAGTTCCGTATCCCCTCACGCGGTTTAATTGGACTTCGAAACCAAATCCTTACGGCGACTTCTGGTGGCGCAATCATGACACACAGATTCGATGGTTACGACGCTTATGCTGGCGAAATTTCAACGCGTATGTCTGGCTCACTTGTCAGTTCTGAACTGGGACAGGCGAGAGCATATGAAATCGACCGTCTTCAAGAACGGGGAACATTTTACATCGATCCAGGCCAGGAAATATATCCAGGCCAAATCGTGGGTGAATCGTCTCGCAACACAGATATGGAAGTCAATCTCGTCAGAGGAAAGAAACACTCCAATGTGCGGTCTTCTGGTACAGATAAAAGCCTTAAAATTGCCCCTGCAAAGAAAATGTCTCTTGAAGAGTACCTGGAGTGGATCGCCGAAAGCGAATATCTCGAGATCACTCCAAAGGCATTTAGAGCGCGTAAGATACCGGGCACATATATCCCGTAAGCACTCCTCAACCTTCTCTACTTACCTTGCAATATGTACGATATCGTCGTCCTTACCCAAGCCGAGTATATCAACCCTGAAAAGGTTGATTGGTATGTCCAGCAGGTGCTGGATGAAGACAACTATGTCATAGAAGCATTAGCCGCCAGGGGCATGAGTGTCATTAAGAAAGATTGGTCTGACCCCGAATTTGATTGGACCTCAGCCCGCGCACTCATGTTTCGTACCACATGGGATTATTTTGAGCGATATGCTGAATTCAAGCCATGGTTGGAAAGTGTGTCAAAAACATGCCTGCTTCTCAACTCTGCTGACATCGTTAAGTGGAATATCGACAAGCACTACCTTCAAGACCTTATGACCGCGGGGCTCAACGTAGCACCTACGGAATTCCTAAAGCGCAACACCTCCACTACGCTAAAAGCACTCTTTGAAAAAACGGGTTGGACAAAGGCTGTACTTAAACCAGCCATTTCCGGAGGTGCATGGAATACGTATCGCATCAACCCAGACTCAGCTTCCTCACATGAATCCATCTTTTCAGAACTTATCTCAGAGGAAGATATGCTTTTCCAGGAATTCTTAAATGACATAGAAACATTCGGTGAAATCTCACTCATGTTCATGGGCGGGAATTACACGCACGCCGTTCGTAAAATTGCAAAACCAGGCGACTTCAGAGTCCAAGACGATCACGGAGGTCGTGTGGAGGTCTACGAAGCCTCGATTCAGGAGGTCGAATTTGGTCGTCAGGCACTTGCCGCTTGCCCCTTCAACCCCATCTACGCCCGAGTTGACATTGTCCGTGACAACTCCGGAAAATTAAGCCTCTGCGAACTTGAACTCATCGAACCCGAACTTTGGTTCCGAAACAACCCGTCAGCAGCAGATGAACTTGCAAAAGCCTGCTTGGAAGTTCTTCTCTAGATTAAACTAAGAAAAGAATTCATTCAACTTGTTCGTTAGAATGGTATTGTACAACTTAGCCAAGGAATACCAAAAACCTCTTCTGAAGGAATCGCAATTAATGCGTAATCCCAAAGAATATCTCTACTTCGTGAAGCTCTTCTGATTCCCATACTAATAATAGTCACATTATCTGGATTTCCAGAATATGATGACGTTTGGAAAACCTGGTAGTTCTCTGTAATGAGCCATAAATTGCTACTCACTTCAAGCATTGCAGAAACATTCAACATCGTAATGTTATCGCGACCATCGCTAAACCCCAAACCACCTGATATAGAAAGGTTTTTTCGCTCATCTCCAAACGTGATATTCGCAAACCCAATTCCAACGGGAGCATCACCCGTAAAGGGGACCAAAGCAATTCCGCCTGCTGAAACATTTACTTTATCGGACAATTTGCCTCCAAATTTCACAGTGCCTCCTGTCCCGAATGGTGTCATAGACATCCCCACAGTAAAATGGTCCGAAACCCCATAGCTGACTTGATTGTAGATTAACCATGCATTTTGATAATAACCTTCACCTTTCTTTAGCTGCAGGCCACTGGGAGCAAAGAAATATCTTGTTGGCTGCGGATTAATGTCCCCCTTACGGTTGTTACTCAATGTCATTTGCCCTACCTCATCCGCTGAAATATATGTAATACTAGAAATATCCGTTTTTGTAATACGCATTTTACCCAGCTCCAAAGTATTGATTAGAAACGTTGATTCATCAATCTCTAACACCTCACCTTCAAACATTCCACCATTATGTAAAAACAATCTCACATATCTGGTGTTGTGTGTAGCGGCAGATTGAGTGTCTTGCGCAGAAACATCAAAAGTTACAGGAAGTATAAATCCGGAGATTAGGGTCAATAGCAATAAATATCTCATGTGATAAAAGCTTTGTTTTCAATGAAGGTTATCGCAAATATAACATAACAATATACACAACTGAGGGACTAGTCATTAAACGCCACAGAAACGAGGGTCATCTTTTTCAATTCTTTGGAAAGCCAGACGGAATAACTGGCGGCTCCTTTGTCGACAAGGTGATGGTCATCATAATAATGGATTGGTGTTTTTGCGCCTGGCCAATCGTTTCCATCGATGTAAAGCACGTCTGAGAAACAGTCAGGTCTAGGAAACGATTCCTCACAAAGTTGAGGAGGGTTTAACAGAATGGTATGAGCGCCATTGAGAGAGGCTTTGGCAATCATCCCTCGCAAGATCTCACATGTAGCATCCGACATTTCGACATCTACGTCATCACAAATCACAGATTCTATAGGTTCTACATCATTTGCCACGTATCCCAAGCCCTTATAATGATCCTTCGCAATATGCGCGTAGGGAGGGTAATCGACACCTAGACGCTCAGCCAACCAGAAATACCCAGCAACAGCCATGTAATAGGGCTCACCCGTTGCCAAGACCATATCTACAATGGGACCACTTTTGGGTGTGGAAGAATTCACCGCCCAATCCTTTGCAGCTTCCTTATTGACAAGTCCATCGTCAACCCATATTTTAGGGTAGATATCTATGACGAGATAGTGGGTAGACGTATATTCAAGTGCTACGTCAAGAATATAGGATGAATTTCCAATTCTTTGGCTAGATGAACAAAAGCTAAACCCCTTCAGAGGGTCAAGGTAATGGGGGTCGACACCTCTATAGCAAGTACTGCTTCCCAAGAAAAGGAAATCTAAGGTGTCTGATTTAGATCTCTCCATTAATTCGGCTGTCTTCATTTTAACCGCACCGTGCTCAGAACGTTCAGCAATAAAATATGTTTCAATGGATTGAAAATTGAGGGCCGAAGTCCAAAGCAACCCCCACGATATGATTAATGAGCAAATGAATAAGAGTATGCGGGAGAGGAAGGAATTCATTTGGCCTAAAATTGGAAATAAATGAAACTCGCCTCGGAATGTAAATTCTTCAGACAAAGCCAAACACAAATACCATAAGTGAACCACCTGAGTGGTTGGAATTTTCTTGTGAGCCACCATCTCGGGATGCTTCCATCGCGCTGCAACCAATCGACCAAGACCATCACACCAATCCAAACAAATGCTGTGTAAACCACGAGCGTAATTGGCTTGTCGGGGGTGGGAAGTTCTGAGAACCCCACGATGTAGTTGATCGCTTCAGAAACTGAATCG
>JAQCID010000067.1 GCA_027618855.1 Bacteroidota bacterium
GATACCCTGTGCTCCATACGCTTGAATCCGCTCTGCGGCAAGCATGATGTTTGGAACCAAGCCCCCTCTCGCGTTACGCAGTGTGGCGATTTTATTTACATTGACACTAAGTTTAGTGTTCAACGTTAAATTTTGTATCTTCGAGGTGTCTGACATTTGGTAAAATTAACTCATGAGAGCCCAGCAACTTCTAACTTCGGACCTTCCTCTTTTACACCCTATTGATACTGTGTCTAACGCCATACAATTGATGGATGAATATAAGGTTTCACATCTTCCATTAGTCGTTGAGGATATGTTTAAGGGGCTTATTAATGAAGAAGATTTGCTGGAATGTGACAAAGATGCTGTACTTGCAGAAGTGGATACCCATCCGATATTTGTAGATCCAAATATTCACATTTATGAAGTTGTAGCCCAAATGGCTCAGGCCAAAATTGATGTTCTTCCCGTTGTTATTCAAGGAAAGTATATGGGATGTATTGACAGAGGTTCAATCTTGAACTTTTTCGCTCAAGAATCTGGATGGGCATTAGAGGGTAGCATTGTCGTTTTGGAAATACCTGCTGCGAATTACAGCTTGTCAAAAATCTCTCGGATCGTCGAAGAGAACGGTGCCCGAATTACAAGTTTCAATATGAATCATTGATCGGCGCTCGATTTGGTGGTGTCCATGAAAGTAAATACCATTAACATCGCTACGATTATGGCCTCTTTTGAACGGTTTGACTACAAAGTTTTAAATTTCTATAATTCACCCGAGGTGGAGGACGAAATCCGCAACAAGTTTGAAGCTTTTATGCGTTATCTCGAGTCCTGATATAAATTTCAATCATGCGTATAGCTCTTTTTGGGAAACCCTTCCAGCCGAAACACAACGATGCCGTGAAGCATCTCGTGGATAGGATTATAGAGATTGACTCTTCTGCGCTTTTTTACGGCGAGTTTAGAACTTTTCTCGAGCAGTCGATGTGTTTGCCTGATTCTTTAGGAACCTTTTCAGGTTCTAACGAATTAAAGGGATGCGATCTCATTTTCTCTGTGGGTGGAGACGGGACATTTTTGGAGTGTGTTACTTTGGCCTCGATACAGGGTGTCCCCATCATGGGAATCAATACGGGTACGCTGGGGTTTCTATCTAATGTAGGAACTGATTCTATCGATGAGGCAGTGGACTCGATTGTCAACGGTAAAACATGGATTGACGAGCGAGCGCTCTTTAAAGTTGAGGCAGAAGGTATGGATTTGGGAGATTTTCCCTATGCAATCAATGAAGTTGCGATTCACAAGCATGATACCGCGAGCATGGTCGTCGTGGAGGTCTATAGAAACGAAAAATTAGTCAATACATATTGGGCTGACGGCTTAATTGTCTCTACGGCTACAGGCTCTACGGCATACAGCCTAAGTGCAGGAGGTCCAATTATCTCACCCAGTTCCGATGTGGCTGTGATCACACCCTTGGCCCCACATAACCTTACGAATCGACCCCTCGTCGTTCCTCTTGAAGGAGAAATCACTCTGTCTCCAGGTGGGAGAGACGCAAGTTATCTTCTATCACTCGACAGTAGATCCTATCATATTTCTCCCAAATGTAAAGTGAGTGTAAAGCCCGCTCCATTTAAAGTGAGGTTTGTCAATCTGGAACATCAAAACTTCTTTCACACCCTACGTTCAAAGATGCATTGGGGAATTGATCCGCGTGAGCGTTGAAACAAAGCACAATCTCCACTATTTTCGTGCGTTAGTACACACACTATGACCACCAATTACAAACTCCCAACTACGTATCTCAAAATTGTGATGTGTCTTTTCATGGCGACATCTGCATTTGATTCTTTTGCCCAAATTTTTCAAGGTGGCTCAAAAGAAATTGGATATCAGATAGGTACCAGTTATTACTTGGGTGATTTAAATCCGTCGAATCCATTGGCAGGCAGGCATCATGTCGTTCAAGGTGGATACTTCAGGCACAATATTAATTCTAGAATAGGGATCAGGTTACAACTCCTTCAAGGCACGATTGAAGCATGGGATGAGGACAGTAACAATGCTTGGTCTCAGAATCGAAATCTGCATTTTAGAAATAAAATGGTCGAGTTTTCTGTCTCAGGGGAGATCAATTACATCGATCATGTCATGGGAAATACAGACAACAGATTGACGGGGTATCTGACCGCAGGGATAGCTTATTTCACCCACGATCCTGAAGCAAAGGACAGCTATGGGAATTGGCATCCATTGCAACCTCTCGGAACAGAAGGACAAGGCTGGACGTTCGGAAATGACCCATATAGACTCAATGGTATCGCTCTACCTTTCGGAATGGGGTTTAAGGTGAATCTGGGGCCAGCTATCGCATTTCAAATGGAGTGGGGGCTTAGGAAAACGTGGACGGATTATTTAGATGATGTGAGTACTTCGTATGTAAACCCAGTGGAACTTAGACAAGCGAGAGGTGAACTCGCGCTCGAAATGGCTGACAGGATTTTAGACCTTCCCGATGAACTTCCTCATTCTCAAGGTCTTCAAAGAGGAGATCCGGGGCTTGATGACAAGTACGGGTATTTTCTTGCATCTATTGCCTTTCGAGTGAGTAAAAAGCCTACATCTTGCTGGGAACAATGAGCGATTTCCAAATGACAGAAGAGGAAACGCAAGACCGTCTTGATCTGCTTCTTTCGGCAGGTATAAATCCAGATGAAATGCCCAAGCATATCGCCATTATCATGGACGGGAATGGACGTTGGGCAAATAACAAAGGGGAGGAAAGAATTTTTGGCCATCTAAATGGTGTAGAATCTGTTCGGGCTGTTGTTGAGGCTGCTTTACAAACAGGGGTGAGATTCTTGACGTTATATGCCTTCAGTACCGAGAACTGGAATCGACCTAAGGAAGAGGTCGCGGCACTGATGGATCTGTTGGTAACCACACTTGTGAAGGAAACGGAAGATTTAAAAGGAAAGGGTGTGTGTCTTAGTACCATAGGAGATTTAAAGGCACTTCCAAAAGATTGTCAAGTTCAACTGAAATCTACCACTGAATTAAATCCGGAGCCTCCTCGTTTGGACCTGATTTTGGCTTTAAATTATAGCTCAAAGTGGGAGCTTATTGAGGCTGTAAAAGATATTGTTAGAAGTGGTGTCAGTGTAGATGACATTAATTCAGAGATGTTTGAAAGTTATCTAAAGACAGCCGGGATTCCTGACCCTGAACTTATGATAAGGACTTCAGGGGAACATAGGATAAGTAATTTCATGTTGTGGCAGTTAGCGTATACAGAATTCCACTTTACGCCCGTACTTTGGCCTGATTTTCGTCGAGAACATTTTCTCGCAGCTATTTATGATTTTCAAAACCGAGAACGTCGCTTCGGCGGAGTTCCACAACAGACTGATAAATGAGAGCATTTTTGCTTACGATAGCCCTTATGCTACCGTGTTTTCTTTCTTTAGGTCAAACGCTGGACAAGAGCGATCTCGAAGTGCTAGATCTCAGCATCCCACAAGAATACCGCATAGGTGGAATTACAGTTGTAGGAGCTGAGTACACTGATGTACAGGCTATTAAATTATTTAGTGCGCTACAAATTGGCGCATCCGTAACCATTCCGGGAGAGATGCTGGGGGATGCGATAAAGAGTTTGTGGAATCAGGATCTTTTTGCAGATATCAGCATTGAGGCTGCCGAACTTAGGGACCGTGATTTATATCTTGTCATTCGCGTGAAAGAACTGCCTCGTCTAACGAGGTACAGTATTGCTGGTGTGAATAGATCGGAGCAGGAAACGGTTCGTGGGAAGATCGATTTTACGACGGGTCGTATCGTCAATGAAAACGTACTGGCGGTAGCTACAAAACGAATTAGGGATCATTATCGTGACAAGGGCTTTCTTGATATCGATGTGGATATCGTCCAAGAGGTTGATTCCACGTTTTCAAATGGTACGATTGTGAGGGTGAATATAGACAAGGGCACTAAAATCAAGGTAGATCTGATTACTCTTAATGGGATTAACGCATTTGATACTGACAAAGTAAAACGTAAAATGAAATCCACAAAAGAAAAGAAGTGGTGGAGATTTTACAAGTCCTCTAAATACATAGAGCAAGGGTTCGAAACGGATCAACAGGCGATTATTTCATTGTATAACAATGAGGGGTACAGAAATGCAAGAATAACAAACGATTCCATTTATAGAACAGATGAGGGACTTGTCGCACTGGTACTCGACATCGAAGAGGGGAATCAATTCCGCTTTGGAAATATATCTTTCACAGGGAACACAAAATATCGGTCCACCCAACTCGATTCTATATTAGGGATACGCAGAGGCGATGTTTACTCTCTCGCACACCTTGAGACTCGCGTGTTTATGGATCCAAAAGGAATGGATTTGAGTTCTCTTTATCAAGACGATGGATACCTCACCTTTCGAGCAATGCCTATCGAACAAAGAGTAGAAAATGACACGATCGATATAGAGGTGCGAATGATGGAGGGTCAGCAATTTCGAATCGGAAAAATTCTTGTAGAAGGAAATACGAAGACAAACGATCACGTTATTTATCGTGAAATTCGAACGCGCCCAGGTGATTTATTCAGTCGTACAGATATCATTAGAACTCAGCGTGAGCTTTCTCAATTGAACTACTTTAATCCCGAAGCGTTTGGTATCAATCCGATTCAACATCCAGAGGATGGGACAGTGGACATCGAATATAAAGTAGAAGAAAAACCATCGGACCAAATAGAGCTGAGTGGTGGTTGGGGCGGTGGCAGAGTAGTGGGCTCTCTAGGCCTGACCTTTACGAATTTCTCATCCAAGAAAATGTTTAATAGGGATTCATGGCGACCCATTCCCACAGGAGATGGTCAGAGTGTAAGTATACGTGCTCAGTCTAACGGCCTCTATTTCCAGAGTTACAATATGAGCTTCATAGAGAGTTGGTTAGGGGGCAAGGAACCAACTACTCTTAGTGTATCTCTTTCAAAATCGCTCCAATCAAATGGACAACCCAAACTTATCGATGGTGAAATTAATGAGTTGCGTAATTCACTTGAAATCATCGGGGTCAAAGTCGGATTGGGCAAAAGATTGAAGAAACCAGACGATTGGTTCCGTTTCCTTTCCTCTCTGTCATACCAAAATTTTAACCTCGACAATTACGGTTCATTCTTTAGCTTCTCAAACGGGCGGTCGAATAACTTAGCTGCGAAAATTTCTCTGGGGCGAAACTCGATAAGCGACCCTATTTATCCAACTTGGGGTTCAAATGTAGAGGTGAGTGTTAACGCAACGATTCCCTACAGTATGTTTCGACCAGATGGCTATTATGAAGATCTATCTCTTGAAGAACAATATAAGTGGGTGGAATACCACAAATGGAAATTCAAAGCAGAATGGTATACGCCATTGTCACGTAGTGGAGGAGAGAATCCAAGAACTCTGGTCCTTAAAGTTGCTGCCGGAGTGGGTCTCATAGGTCAGTATAACCGAGCTGTCCCCCTCTCTCCATTTGAACGATTTTACCTGGGTGGTGTATTTCTAAGTGGATATACACTGGACGGAAGAGAAATCATCAACTTGCGCGGATATGATGATCTGGCCTTGACATCTCCCAATCCTCAAACGGGCGCACCTGTTGTTGCCAAGTACTCGGCCGAACTTCGCTATCCTTTATCCACGAACCCCAGTGCAACAATCTACACCCTTGCCTTTTTAGAGGGTGGGCAAACTTGGGAGGACACACGCGCCTTCAATCCTTTTCAAGTCTACAGATCAGCCGGCGTAGGGTTGAGAATATTCCTACCGATGTTTGGTCTGTTGGGATTAGATTACGGTTGGAGACTGGACGATGTAGAAGCAGTCCCAAATATGTCGAGAGGTCAGTTCCACTTCAGTATGGGAATGAATATGGGGGAACTATAACAATGATTGGCATAAAATGACGTTTATAGTCGAGCACGAACGCACTGCTTTATTAACTTCGCAAGAATAATTTCAAGATGTCACGTATTTTCTCAACATATAAATTTGCCACAGCATGTCTGGCAATCACTGTTTTGACCTTTGCGCCTCAGAGTGCCAGTGCTCAGAAATTTGCATATATTGACTCCGATTATGTCCTTCTACATATGCCTGATTACGCTTCTGCACAGCAAGAGCTTAACACGTATGCGATTGAATGGCAGGCTGAGATTGAGGCCAAACTTGAAGCTGCCGACCGTCTAGAGGTCGCTTACCGTGCAGAGCGTGTTCTTCTTACAAAGGAAATGCGTGTGAAGCGAGAACAGGAAATTATTAAAAAACGTGGCGAAGCAAAAGAAATGCAAAAGCAAAAGTTCGGTGTTGAGGGAGAGCTTTTCTTAAAACGTCAAGAGCTTATAGAACCGATTCAACTAAGTATTTTTGAATCACTTAAAGATATTGCTGGAGGATCTGGATACATGGTCGTGTTTGACAAAT
>JAQCID010000068.1 GCA_027618855.1 Bacteroidota bacterium
GAATCCGCTACGATAGATGAGGTAATATCCATCCCTTCTCCTCCTGCAATGGTGCTATATTCAAGGGCAGATCCGTCTGCAGAAAATACTGAAATACCGATGTCGAAAGGGCCGTTCCCCGCAGCGAAAGTGGTCGAAACCGCTCCGGCCGTAGTAGGGTAAACCCCCATGCCTCCATCCCACAGAGCTGCGCCAGTAATCGAGCGACCATCGTCATCGAACGCTGCTGTAAATCCCCAATTTGCCTGAGTTGCGCCGATAAATGTGCCAAATACGATATCTGGGTCGATGATTAATTTCTTTGATTCGTCATAGTCCCCCAAATCGAAGTACACTTCTGTCGTCCCGTCTTGAAGACGTTCAGTCCTGTACGCACATTCGACTGTCACAATTTTTGAGCCCACAAGCTGATATGCAAAAGGAACTCCTTCGACCACGTCACCGACCTCTCCCATTTTGTGGAGCAATGACCCGTCGGGCCTGATGCTGATTTCTGTCCCCTCGTGAATAAGTCTTATCGCAGATGGATCTGCTCCTGGCTCGACGACCCAATCGTACTTGAGTTTCTGAGTGCCTCTCTTCCTCCCATCCATGATCAGGTTTACCCCAGGCCAAACCCCATCGTACCTCACTTGTCCCACGGGAATTAAACCCGTGACCCATTTGGTTTGATCAGACCCCCGATAGTAATTCACTTTGTGACCCAATTGATGTCTGCCGGACTTTCGTGCATTCGTGTTGCCATCTTTAAAACGGACTCTCCAGGCGTGAGAATCCAAAGATCCCGGAGCGCCATCTGAGTCTCCGTCCACGTTTCTGTGACTCCACAAATCGTCATATCCTTTTCCCGCTAACCACGCCGTCCACCCCGAATCCTCCATCCAAAATACACCTCCATTTAAATTTGCCCGATAGTGAATGAAATCATCCCATTGCCCTGAGTTTGGCACAAATGCCAAATCTGCAGAATGGGTTGTTTGAACTTCTTGCGCATACAAACCAGTCCCTAGGCACAGGTATAGAAGCAGAAAAGCAAAATAAATATGTTTAATAACGCCTGTCATTTAAGTATCTCGGATAACAATCTCATCTCTAATATAGGGGACATTCGTTCGTGAAGCACTCTGTAAACAGATTCAGCAATGGGCATGTCAACATTCAAGCGCTTATTCATTTCATAAATACCCTTTGATCCTGTCATCCCTTCTGCGACCATATTCATTTCTATTACGGCAGCTTTTACTGTGTAGCCTTGCCCCACCATCATGCCAAGCGTTCGGTTGCGACTGTTTGCGCTATACGCTGTAACCAACAGATCGCCTAGGTATGGGCTGCTCTTAATGTTTCTGTCGATATCATGCGCTGTGTCGATGAATCTTTTCATCTCTGTGGCTGCGTTTGAGATGAGTACTGAAATAAAATTATCTCCATAATCCAAACCTCGAGCAAGACCTGCTCCTATCGCATATACATTCTTAAGTACGGCTGCGAGTTCTGCTCCGAAAACATCATCCGACGTACTTACTTTGATATATCTCGTTCTTAAAAAGGGGGCAAATAATTCTGCATTATCTGTTTCAGGACAAGCGACTGTTAAGTAAGACAATCGCTCTCTGGCAACTTCTTCTGCGTGACAGGGGCCACAAATAATTCCTATTCTGTCATAAGGGATGTCAAATCTTTTGTGCAGATATCTCGCCGGAATAGAGTTGTACTTCGGAATCATCCCCTTAATCGCTGAAAAGAATAATTTATTATTCATCTCTACAGGCACTTCGTCACCGAACGCTTCGTTAAATGCTTCATCTATATACATAGAAGGAATGGCGACAATCACAACATCACTCGCGCTTATGACCTCCCTCATGTTGCTTGAAAGTTTCAGCTTATCTGTTGGAAACTGAATGCTTTGGATGTACTTCGGGTTGCTCCCAAAATTTTCTATATGCTGAATGGTGTCTTCGTTCCTGATCCACCAATTCAGCTCTTCTACATTTTCACACAGCATTTTTGCGAGAGCCGTGGCCCAACTTCCACTCCCTAAAAGTCCTATCTTCTTTAATTCTAACATAGTGGCGAAGATAAAACGTTCGGGTTTTTACTCTGACAGATAGATAAGAAGTTGCTGACCCACCCTTAATTTCACATCGTTCATTCCGTTCCAGGCTTGTAAATCAAAAACCCTCACATCATATTTTATGGCAATAGACCCTAGCATCTCGCCTTCGAGAACTTGATGAACCGTGACACTTTCCCCTGCTCTAAGGATTTTTGCCGTCGTCCGTCTGTTTTCCTGATGCTTTTCCTCACTACAGTCTACGCCACTCCCACATTCATTGAGCGGAAACTGTTCACTGGCTCCGAACGAAATTAACCGCCCGGCAGCTACGCCTTGAGAAACGAGTTTTTCCTTCACCGCAGACGCTCTGTCCGCCGAAAGTTCATCGTTAAAACCAGACGTCGCGCGTGTGTCACAATGAGAAACAAGGAGAACGTTTACTTCCATGTTAGAGAGCATATAGGTTGCAAATCGCGCAAGCTCAGTAAGGTCTGCTTCTCTCACTACAGATCTGTTGTAATCCCATTGGATTTTTAATTCGACCATTTCTCCAGGTTCAATCGTCTCACCCACCGGCACATCAATACAGCTCATATATTCACATGAGCCATCTTCATCCGTGGCTTTCGGGTCGTAGTTACAGGCATGAATTGAAGTACATCCCGAAATTTCATCTACATCACACACGCCGTCTCCGTCACCATCTTCAATACATGTTCCGTCGCAATCAAATTTCCCATCTGAATAAATACACGAGTCATCTTCGATCAGGGCATCGGGCTCATAATTGCATGCCGTCGTATCCTTGCATCCAATTTCAATGATCATTGGGATTCTAACGACAATCGTAAACTCTTTGACGTCTTGATCTGAGGTAACTTCAAACAACTCTGGCGTATATCCCGCACTTCCGGGGCAATTAATCAGATAATTCGCCCCGCGTTCTACAACTGTGCTCCACGCCCCCATTTCGTTTGAAACAAACGATTGATCTTCTACATCGGTGTCGCCTAAATAAGAACGGATGGTGACGAGATCTGTGACGAGTCCTGGCCAAATGCTGCCATCAGAATCGTGGAGTGTCTGAACGTGAAGAATCACATCTGAGTCATAGCCATGGTAGTGATATAGGGCATCTACTCCCGTTCTGTCTGAACTGAAATATCCCCCATCCCCCGTTTCGTCTAACAGCACCCCAAAGTCGTCGCGGGGAGAGTTAATAGGGTACGGCAATCTGTCATTTATCTCAGACCAGGCACCTGAAGCACTTTGCTTTGTTGCATAAACAATATCTAATCCACCTAACGACAAATGTCCATCGCTACTGAAGTAGAGTGTGTCTGCGTGCCTCAAAGACGGGAACGCTTCATCTTCACTTGTATTTACTTCGCTTCCACAATTTTTTGGGGTCCCCCATCCATCACCTTCTCTATCTACACGCCACAAGTCCATTCCTCCATAGCCGCCGGGTTTATCTGAAGTAAAATACAGAGAATTCCCACTTGGAGAATATGCTGGGTGTGCAAACATGTATCTCTCATCGCAAAATCTCAGTCGGTTTCCTGTCTCCCAATTAAGCTGACCTAAAGAATCCGCGACCAATCTCGCGTCAAACAACTGAATCGATTTTAAATCTTCCGAACCAGCCTCACGCACGAAGTTCTCTTTGAAGGATAGTTTCTCTTTGACATACGTCTTAGAAATCACACCTGTCGAATCTCCTTTTTGATAGGCGACAAACCCATCGTGAAGGTCGGTGTTTAAGCTCTCCACCGGCTTTGCTTTTAAAAGGATGGGGGAATCTTGTCCTGCAATATCCACAATCACGGCCTCCCACAAATCCATCAATCGATTTCCTGTGTAATTGTCGTATTGCGTTTCCGCGCCCCTCCGTTGAGAAAACTTTCGGGGTCGCTCAGCTGTAAAGTACAATTTGTCTCCTATAACAAAGGGTGAGGCCGCACTGGCTATTTGTAGCCCATTCTCCTCTATGCTTTGAATTTCTACTGTCCTAAGTCTATAATTTACGCTGTCCTTTTGACGTTCGTTTAAATGGCCGATTGAGGCAAGTCTCTTTTTTGACGTTTCTGCATCATTGCTCCCGGTCACGGCTGAAGATTCGTAAAGGCTTCTGGCCTCATCATATCGACCCAATGCAAGCAACGTCTCAGCCATGTCAAAATGCATCTCATCTGTAAGTCCCCCGAATGCGATGATGGAGTCCATACACACAAGCGCGCGTTCGTGCGCATTAAGTTTCTGATATATTTCAGCGAGCGACTGATACGATTCTTGACGTTTTTTGCCTTGAAGGGCGCGTTCAAATTGCGCTGCTGCTTCAGTATATTCCCCTCGGTTTGCAAGCGCTTCGCCCTCGAGGTAATAATACGTTGAACACCCTGTAAGGGATGTGATTCCGAGGATCAAGGCCAAACCGATCAGCCAAACCCCGTTCTGTGTCATAAAATATCTCATTAGAAATAGCGTGGGTTTTGAATGAGTGGTGTCTGGCCACCTAAATTAAATCCGAGTTGAATTTCATGTGTGGATCCGAGTGCATCCTGAAGTCCAGATCCCATAAAGTCGTAGGCATACCCCAACCGAAGGTTGTAAGGGAGTGCAACTTCGATCGATGCGACAATCACAGATTGCGTTCTGTAACCTGCCCCCAACCAAACTTGGGTACCGCCCGGGCCGTCTTCCATAAGGAGTGCGTGGAGATTAATATCTACCGTTAATGGAGCACCCTCTGTGTACCTCATCATCATGCTGGGTTTAAGCTCTATGCCTAATGGTGTTTCTACCACACCGCCCCCATAGGCATACATGTGCCTTTTGTAAAACCGTACATCTGGATCCGAGCGCAGCACATCGTCAGAAGCATAGAAGTTGGGGATAGACAAGCCTCCGAACCACCTGCCGGAAGTTGCTGAGAAAAATGCGCCAAATCCCAGCGTTAAAAACCCTTCTCTGACATTCCCTCCTGCATAAACTGGGTCTGCATCATCCCAAACCACCAAATCATCCAGCGATGCGGTATACCCAACATATCCACCCCTCAATCCGAAGGATATTTTCCCCAACCTCGTTCTTAAGTGATACGACAAATCTGCCGACAGCGTCCGCTCCTTCGTGATGCCTATTCGATCGGTGGTCACTATTAATCCAAGCCCGATAGGTGCCTTTTCTAACAAGCCATCAACACAAAGAACTTGCGTTGTCGGAGCCCCCTCTACGGACCACTGATTGCGAGACATTGCCGTCGTTTGCACGTAGCTGTGCGCCCCCGCATATGCCGGATTCAACATCAGGGCATTGAAATTATATTGACTTGCGAGATAGTCTTGCTGGGCCGTGAGTGGTGTCTGTTGTAACAAGACCAAACCCATCCCCAGAACGAGTAGTTTTTTTATTTCTTTTCTCATCTTCTTAAATCTAAATAGGTTGAAAATGATTCTCCCAATGCTTCAAACACGACGAAATACGTTCCTTGCGGAAGGTCTTCACCACTCTCATTCGTCCCTTCCCAGTCGTTTCTGTAATTGTCATCCTCAAAGACCAACGATCCCCACCGGTTAATGACTCTCATATTCGTGTCCTCTAACCAGTCACATTGAACCTCCCCTGCCTCAGTGTTTACAGATGGCCCAATTCCTTTGATGACAAATGCATCATTCAAGCCATCCCCATTGGGTGTTATTCCCGTAGGCATTTCAGGATTAAGAACAGATTCTTGCACCGTGATGTACTGCTTGGCTGACCCTTGATTTCCACAGGCATCCTCAAAGAAGTATGTTCTTTCAATAACACACGCCTGTTCTTCACAGTTCCCCTCTACTACGACTTCTTCACATCCTGTCAGAACCTCCTTTCCAGAACTACAGTCATCAAACTCCAATCCCTCAAATATTTCCAAACACTCAGGCATCTCATATGCGCATTGATAAAACAGTGAGTCCAGTGGGGTCAGCAATATCGGGGGATCTAGGTCCAGGAAGGTAATAGACTGCGTTTGAGTTGCCTCATTTCCCGAGTTGTCGGAAATAATAAACGTTCTCGTAATTAAAGTGTTGTTTGCGCAGGGTTGAAAATCAAATCCTAAATCGTAATTTACTAAATAGGCATCAGGGTCGCAATCGTCCTCATAAGAGACTAAGTCGTTCGGATAGACATCTCCACACAAAAGATTCAAGTCTATTGGGAAGCTCGTGAAGAATGGCGGCTCTGTATCTACAATATTAACGACAACTGCTACAGATTCTGAAATGTTGCCACATGCATCAGTC
>JAQCID010000069.1 GCA_027618855.1 Bacteroidota bacterium
GCATATTTCGATCGATAGAAGTTTTTGATCTCTGTTTCGTTTTGAATCCACTTTACGATAGCAGACGCATATGGAATTAAATCTGCTCTATCAGGAGGCATGCCACTCATATTTATTCTATCCGCGAGCGTATTTCTGATTAGAATTTCCGCCAAATCATCGAATTTTTTCACATCGATGACGTCCGCACTTGGATGAAATTTAATCTTTTGTTTAGATTCATCACGATTCTTATCCTTCCCGGCATTCAATATGTTTTTAGATTCAGATTTGGTCAGAGAATAAAAAGTATCAAATGACCCACTCGAACCTATAAGTACAGAAGGATTGGTCTTCGAGAGAGAGAGCGCAAGTGGCGCGAGCATGTCATCAAGAAAGGGCTTCATTTTTTCATAAGCGTCTTCGCCAAATCTGTCAGATATTTTAAATAGAGCCTGCAATCGCGCAACACCAACATTAAAACTTCTCGCCCAAACCACCTTCTGCCTATCCCAAATAACACATTCTGTACTCCCCCCTCCGATATCCAATGTTAATACTGTTTCTCCTTCTGGAGGAGTATACGTGAGCTCAACACCTTCTTGAATCAGTGATGCTTCAGTGGCACCAGAAATAATCTGCACTTGATAACCGTAACGATTTTGAACACTCTCCGTAAAAACCTTGCTGTTGGAAGCATCACGTAAGGCGCTCGTCGCAATCACGAAGACCTCATCGGTTTGGTAATTGCGAATGGCTTCGCGCATGACACCTATGGCATCAAGCCCTCTCGCAATCCTGTCAGGCCTAATCACCCCCTTATCTATCCCTCCTTTGCCTAATCTAACAGACAATCTAAGACTGAACACCTTGCTCCATGGCCTTAACCCCTTTTCTACATCTGGAATAACATCTACAATTCTTAAATTAAATGTATTTGTTCCGCAATCAATCACGGCTACCCTTCTATACTTAACCTTATTATGTAAATCTTCCGTGGGATGCATTACGTGTTTTTATACATGAGCCAGCGAGCCATCTCTCTTAAGCTTGGCTTTTTTCCATACATTAAAATACCCGTTCTATATATTTTACCTGCCAACTTCACCATCAGAAGAACGGTCATGATCAGAATAATGGCGCTTATTGCAACATGCCACCACGGTACTCCGACACTAAGCTTCACCATCATTGTAATCGGAGATGTAAAAGGGAAGAAAGAACAAAATGTAGCAAGCGTACTGTCTGGGGATTCAATGATGAAAATGTTCACTACATAGCTAAACATCAAAGGTATCATTGCGGGCAAAAGTAAATATTGCGCATCGGACTCTTGTTCAACTGCAGCTCCTATTGCCGCGAACAGTGATGCGTAAAGTGCAAAGCCAGCCAAGTAGAAAAATGCGCACCATCCAAGCATCATCCCCCAATTCACTTGAAGCAAAACCCCCAATTTCTCATTCGACTGAATAAAAGTCAGAAAGTCAGTTGCTCCTACTTGAGAGCCCTGCTCACCCATCAGTTTTAGGAGCAATCCTGATGTTTCAGCGTACGCTCCGAATCCCAAAAACAGAAGCCACGACAGAAGAGACCAAACCGCGATTTGAGTCAAACCCACGAGGCCTATGCCAGCAATTTTTGCGCCCATAAGATGTTCGGGCTTCACGACACTGATCACCACTTCTACAATTCTGTTGCTCTTCTCCTCTATCACGCCTCGCATGACATGCATTCCGTATATCAGAATAAACATAAACATGAAGACTGAAAAGACAAATCCGATGACACTCTTATTCTCAATATTTCGATCTTCTGTGACAATATTCTGTGTTACGAGGCCTATTTGAACTTTCAGTTTCTTATAGGTGTCATAATCAAGTGTGGATTCTGATTTTACTCTCAATCGTTCTATCGCCTCTCCCAAATCTCTTTTCACTGCTGACTGCACTTTCATCGGCGCAGGAGATTCATATTTCAAGAGTGCTTTTGCACTCTGCATAATCCCATCGTCGAGCTCGATCATGGCAGTGAACTCACTCTCAAGAAACGCTTCTGTATCTAACGCCTTGCTTGCAAATCTATATTCCAGAAAGATTCTTTCTGGAAAACACTCTTGGCAACTGGGCAACAAAACGTCTGCTTCACCTGGCATATTATACGTCAGTAGGTTGTTGTGATCTACGATCAGAACCTTTGAGTTCATCTCAGTGGATGACATCCCAATAAAGAGAATTGCTGCAACGACGCCTACCATTAAGAATGGCCCCAAAAGTGTGGAGATAATAAATGCGCGCTTTCTTACGCGTGTCTTATACTCTCTGCCTACAACTATCAACCAACGATTCATGATGGATCTGTATTTGAAACCGAATTCACTGCATGTAAGAAAACCTCATCCATATTCACGACTTTCGGAGTACAAGAAAGCACATCAACTTCTGAAGTAGCCCATTTAAGAAACTTTTCTATAGGAATAGACGGGGGAAGTCCCAGAACGACATCGTGAATATTGTCTCCAAGGCTTAATGCCTCATGTAAAATAGCCCCCGCACCTAATGCCGCAGTAAAACCTATGAGATTGCCGCGGAATTGAAGTTCAATTCTTCCGGCTCTTGCATTCTCCCTGAGCGCACTTACTTGCCCTTCGAGAATTTTCTTGCCGTTGTTAATCAAGGCGACATGATCGCATAACTCATCGACACTGGACATGTCATGTGTAGAAAGGAGAATCGTCGTGCCAAACTCATCTCTAAGCCTGTTTATTTCTGCACGTATTCTCGACGCGTTGATTGGATCAAAACCGCTCAAAGGTTCGTCGAGTATCAGGAACTTGGGTTTGTGCAGTACGGCAACGATAAATTGAATCTTCTGCGCCATGCCCTTACTCAAATCAGCCACCTCTTTGTCCCACCATCCATCTACTTCCAAACGCTCAAACCAGTCTGTCAATTCTATCTCAGCTTCTTTTTTCCCCATACCTCTCAGCCTGGCGAAATACATGGCTTGTTCTCCTACCCGCATATTTTTATACAACCCCCTCTCCTCTGGCAAATATCCTAGAGAACTGATATGCTCCGATGACATCGCTTCTCCGAAAAAAGAAATAGAACCTTGGTCAGGGGCCGTTATCCCAGCTACCATTCGAATGAGTGTCGTCTTACCCGCTCCGTTTGGTCCCAACAGACCAAAAATACTCCCTTGAGGAACTTCTAAACTCACGCCATCTAATGCGATGTGAGTACCATATCGTTTCGATACATCAAATAATTCAAGAGAAGGAGTATCGTTCATGAAAATAAATCGGTGACTTTGTCAAAAAATCCACGTTCACCGTGGCCTGTTTCAGGTTGAAAGTTCGAAGATTCCTTGAGATTATCTAAAGTCGTACGCTCTTCTTTTGTGAGGGTCTTGGGGGTCCAAATATTAATGTTCACCAACAAATCGCCATTTCCATATGAATCAACAGAAGGAAGACCTTTCCCCCTTAGTCTGACAAGCTTGCCACTTTGAGTACCCGCTTCGATTTTAATCTTCGCTTTCCCATTCAGTAAAGGGACTTGTGTTGAAGAACCCAAACACGCATCAATAAAACTGATGTATAAATCGTGGTGCAGATTTTTACCGTTTCTTTGAAACTCCTTGTGCGAAATCTCTTCGACAACGACCAACAAATCTCCAGCTACGCCACCTATCGGCGCGCCGTTCCCTTCTCCACGAACATTGAGCTGCATTCCATTCTCAACACCACTGGGAATATCTATGGTCACGACTTCCTCTTCTCTTTTCATTCCCCACTCATCTGTGCCAGAAGGTTTTGATGAAATAGAGAAACCTGACCCATTGCAAGAAGGGCAGGTAGACGAAGTTTGCATTGCACCTAAAATTGTATTTGTCACTCTGCGTACCTGACCTGTGCCATTGCACTGAGAACAGTCAGAGTGTTCCACGCCAGAAGCCTGCTTCTGCTTTGCCACTTTTATTTTCTTCTTGACACCTGACGCAATCTCCTCTAAAGTAAGCTTCACTTTTATTCTCAGATCCGCTCCCTTCATCCTTCTTCTACGTCCTCCACCGCCGCCACCGAAGCCGCCAAAACCACCACCACCTCCTCCGAAAACATCTCCAAATTGACTGAAGATATCCTCCATATTCATGTGCTGTCCGCCACCGCCGCCACCACCTGCGCCTCTCATCCCAGCATGTCCAAACCTATCGTATTGCTGTTTCTTAGTGTCGTCACTTAGAATTTCGTACGCCTCTGCTGCCTCCTTAAACTTATCCTCTGCAACATCATCATTCGGATTTTTGTCTGGATGATACTTAAGGGCAAGCTTCCTGTATGCCTTCTTAACTTCTGTAGCTGAAGCTGATTTACTCAGCCCCAAAATGTCATAATAATCTCGTTTCGCCATTTTTTCTAGTACAAATTATTGACCAATCACCACTTTTGCATACCTCAAAACCTTATCACCTAAGATGTATCCATTCTCAACTACATCCACTACTTTCCCTTTCAATTTAGAAGAAGGAGCAGGAATATTTGTGATTGCTTCATGAAAATCGACGTTAAAATCATCGCCTGATTTAACTTCCATAAGCTTCAACCCTTTGGATGACAGCGTAGATTCTAACTTTGTATGTATCAACGCCATGCCCTCCTTTATTACTTGAATATCATCGTTCCCGTTTGCCTTTGCTCTCGTAAAATCGTCAAGGAGAGGCAACATTGTCACTATTACATCTTGTGAGGCAGTTCGAATTAAATCTACTCTTTCACGCATCGTTCTTTTTCGAAAATTATCGAATTCAGCATACAGTCTCAGGTATTTTTCTTGGTAATCGACTACCTCTTCTACAGGCTCAGACTCTGTCACTTCCTGGTTGTTTTCTAATTTGCATTGACAATCTGGACCGCATCTGCAATCTGGACCGCATGTGCAATCTGGACCACATGTGCAATCTTCAGAACCAGTCTCTGCTGTAGTATTTTGTTCGTCCACCTTTTTTTCTGCGGTTTTATTTTGATCGTCCATCGTCCTTAATTGTTTGGTCAAAAGACTTTGCAAAGTAAGTGCCAATTTAGTGAACCTTGATTAAACAGGACAGCCTGTCAGGCTGCGCGTTGCAAACCGACAGGCTGTCGTGCCAAACATTGTGTTTACAAGCGATTTACTTTAAGCTCTTCACATGTTTGTCTATGTGACGATGGAGTTCAAACCCGCGCAAATTTTTCGCAACAATGACGCCATCCTCATCTACAAGAAAACTCATCGGAATGGAACTCACGCCATACATAGCAGCAGCTTCATTGTTCCATTTTTTCAAATCGCTCACGTGATAATCCCACAATAAATTGTCTTTTTTGATCGCAGCCTCCCATAAAGGTATTTTACTATCTAATGACACCGAGTAAATTTCAAATCCATCTGCGTTCTTAAACTTTGCTTTGCGATACTTCTCATAGGCCTTCACCACGTTTACATTCTCCCTTCTACATGGACCGCACCAAGACGCCCAGAAATCTATCAGGACAATACTCCCTCTCAAGTCGCTCAACTCCTTACCCTTGGGGTTGTTCATAATGATGTTTGGAGCCTCATCACCAATATTCACACCCACAAGACCTGTTGGAACGACCTCAAAAGATCCATTCACCTCCGAATTGCTTGCAGATGTAGAGAAAGATGAAGCACCTACAACTCCCGTGAATGCCACAACTACCACGCCTACTACTATCATTGCTGATTTAAAAATCATGATTCTTTTCTTTCGTTGATTCATTTTAGTTGATTTCAAAGATATCCATAGGTTAATCAATTCGTGTGATGTGTGCTCCCAATTTTCTTAAACGGGCATCAATATTTTGATATCCTCTGTCAATTTGACCAATGTTATGTATGACAGATGTACCCTCTGCTGATAGCGCTGCGATAAGCAGAGACACCCCTGCACGTATGTCCGGAGAAGTCATGGTCACAGCTCGAAGTGGGCTTGTGTGATTCAATCCGTTCACTGTTGCACGGTGAGGGTCGCAAAGGATAATTTGGGCCCCCATATCTATGAGTTTGTCCACAAAAAAGAGGCGGCTCTCAAACATCTTCTGATGAATTAAAACAGACCCTTTGGCCTGCGTAGCCATCACGAGGACAATACTCAATAAGTCTGGCGTAAACCCTGGCCATGGAGCATCCGAAACAGTCAAAATAGAACCGTCAATGTATTTGTCTATTTCATACGAGTCTTGAGCAGGAATGAAGATGTCATCTCCTCTTCTCTCGAGTTTCACGCCCATTCTTTTGAAGATTCTCGGAATCACTCCAAGTTCATCGTACTTCACATCTTTAATCGTAAGTTCTG
>JAQCID010000070.1 GCA_027618855.1 Bacteroidota bacterium
TCTGCAGTCGTGGATCTTGAACTATTTGAGCGTTATAACCGTGCGATTCATCCATCTCCTCAAGCGAGAATACTTGGCTTAAATCTACTTGCTTTAAAAAATGGCATTAAAACGGAAACGAACCAGAGAAAAGGTTTTAGAGAATTAATTCTCGAGGGCATTGAAAATGAAACTGAGATTTGGCCAAAATGGTCCAGCTTAACGAATATTTTCAAACTGAGGTTGGCAGAATGGCTTATCCTAAGCAATGACGTCAAACTTTTAAAGGCATACACTAACTCCATAAAGCCACTCAAGACTTCACAAGAGATCACATATAAACATGAGCAGTTTGAAACTAGTTTTAAAATTTTTCATGCCTGGGCTTTATTCTTAATTGATAAGAAAGAAGAAGCCACTGAGGTCATAGAGAACATCGATTTGGCGAAGCTGTCTATCCATGAAGAGAGAACAATATCGATTTACTATT
This sequence comes from Bacteroidota bacterium, assembly GCA_027618855.1. Lineage (GTDB taxonomy): Bacteria > Bacteroidota > Bacteroidia > Flavobacteriales_D > Sanyastnellaceae > UBA974. The sequence continues at coordinate 470 of JAQCID010000070.1, forward strand.
ACGCGCTCACTTCGAGACTTTATTCAGGGGATAAGAGCACATCTAGCATAAAATATCTAGACTTGCTAACTGAACAAACAAAATACCACGGATTGCGCACAATGTTAAATTTAATTAACTAGGATTCACATGGATAATTTGGTTAAGCTGGCCCCTTGTGTTGAATTTGTAAACTTATTAGAACATTGTTTAAAATCGTCAATAAGAACCCATTTGAACTGAAATGAACCCATTTGAACAAAATATGAACATGAACTTTGACGCTTTGGTTTTGGAAGGAGGCAGTTTGAAATGCGCGTTTACTGCTGGCATATTAGATGTACTTATGGATTCTGATTTTCCTGAATTCAAGTACTACTATGGCGTATCCAGTGGATCGATGGCCATGTCATATCTGTTGTCAAAGCAACGATCTAATTTCATTAAGGTCACAAGAGCACTCGTTGAAAACCCCAATTTCATCAGCTACAGAAACAGCTTTTCACAACAGGGGTTAATGAACTTAGATTTCCTTCAAGGATATGTTCACGACACTTATCCCTTTGATGAGGAAGCTGCAGACAGGAATAGTGAAGGGAAAACAGTCTGTATTGTTGCGACCGACCATGGAACTGGAAAGCCGCATTACCTGACACCCAGCAAGGGGAAGTGGCTCAATTACATGATGGCTTCTGCAACTTTGCCATTCATCACAAAGGGCAGAACGAAAGTGGATGGGAAGTGGATGTTTGATGGGGGATACTCTGATGCAATCCCCGTTCAGAAAGCAATACAAGATGGAGCAAAAAACATTCTGTTGATCCGAACAAGACCTTCTGGAGAGAAAATTGACAAAAGCTATGTTTCATTAATGGCTGAATATTGGAATTATGACAACGACAATATATCTGACCTTTTCTCACGAGGGCATAGGGTATACAATGATTGCGTCGATTTCTTAAACGGACCCAAGCCCAAGGGGATTGATTGGACACAAATTGCGCCACCAAATGCACTTAGATCAGATGGATATTACCTTCATGTACAAGACATTGATGCAGATTACCGATTGGGTCTTGAGATGGGGTTAAACTTTCTGTCTGAAATGAAAAAATAATTAGTGCTTGACAACGATGTGTTTCTGATCGAATCTGAAACGATCTCCAAACACACCTCCTTTTGCCCGTTTACCTGCAGAAATAGCCATTGTAATACTTGCTCTGCGAGGAAGCCCTAACAGTTTCTTTACTCTTCTAGAGTCTAATCCCTCCATGGGACATGTGTCAAATCCATGTGACCTCATTGCAAGCATAAAATGAGCACAAGCAAGAGCTGTACTCTTGTTCCCCCACACCGTCATCCCCCATCTCCCCATAGGTTCTCTGGGGGTGGGTTTAAAAATGCCACGTATGTTATAAAAAAGCCACTTAAAGGGAGCTGCCATCCCTAGAAAGCCAGTCGTATATATCATAGGCGTTATTTTCCTGAAATATTGATACGCTTTCTCAGGCATATCCCCTCTGCGGTCAAACTCCTCTAACATCCATGTGTTGTTTCGCTTCCAAAGGTCTGGTCTCGCTACAAACACAAACAGTTCTTTTGCTGTTGATGCTGCTGGTTGGCCAAGACAAATCTTCACAAGCTCTTTCTTTTTTGATGAATCGATGACATGATGAATCTCCCAAGCTTGAAGATTGGATGAGTTAGGTGCCTTCAAAGCAGCATCTAAACATTTGTCAATGACATCCTGAGGAATTGCATCGTCCGCAAAAAACCTGACACTACGACGAGAATCAACGATCGCATGAAAAGCCGTTGAATCTGTTTTGGCGGCTTCAACCGAAGGACGTGACTTTTCCTCTGGTGCAACGAACATTTTAACTTTTACCATAAATATAAATTGTTAGATTGACAGAAACAGACCTGCTATAGTCGCAGACATCAGATTTGAAAGCGTACCTGCCGCTACAGCCAATAGGCCAAACTTTGCGATCTCTGCTCTTCGACTTGGTGCGATCCCGCCCAATCCTCCAAGAAGGATTGCAATAGAACTGAAATTGGCAAAACCGCAAAGCGCAAAGGCAACAATTGCTTTTGACTTTTCAGATAAAATCAACGTCGTATCCTCGGCCAAGTAAGGCATAAATTCGAGATAAGCCACAAATTCATTCACCACCAATTTCTGACCTATAAAAGACCCGACTGTATTCGCTTCATGCCATGGAACACCAATTAAAAATGCAAGAGGGCTGAAAACATATCCCAAAATAAGTTCAAGAGTGAGTTCGGGCATGTCAAACAACCAACCTCCTATTCCTCCAAACATTCCATTTACCAATGCGATAAGCCCCACAAAAGCAAGCAACATCGCGCCTACATTCAAAGCGAGTTTAAGACCTGACCCAGCGCCCGATGCCGCGGCATCAATTACGTTCACTGGCTCATCATCTGAGTCTTCATCTTGACTTAATTGATCGAGTTTAGAAATGGACTCCTCCGTCTCCGGCATAATCAATTTCGCAAACAGCAATCCACCTGGCGCAGCCATAAACGAGGCCGCAATAAGATACTCTAAAGGAACACCCATAGAAGCGTACCCTGCTAGAACACTACCCGCTACTGAAGCTAACCCTCCACACATTACAGCGAAAAGCTCAGATTTCGTCATCGTCTTGATGAAGGGTCGCACAACGAGAGGGGCTTCTGTTTGGCCCACAAAGATGTTCGCAGTCGCAGACAAAGACTCCGTGTGTGATGTACCTAATAACTTACTTAACGCTCCTCCCAGAATATTGATCACCCACTTCATAATCCCCACATAGTAAAGGACACTAATAAGCGCAGAAAAGAAGATGATTATCGGAAGAACACGCAATGCGAAGATGAATCCAAAATTGTTGGTTGCGGTGAGATTTCCGAAAAGAAAATTTATCCCATCATCCCCGAAAGCAATGACTTGCGCCACTCCATCTGAGATAAAAAGCAAGGTCTTTTTACCGAAAGGAAGATACAAGACCAAGGCACCGAACATGAACTGCAGCGCAAAGGCACCGATCACAGTTCTTAATCTGATCGCTTTTCTGTTTCTAGATAACAAGATTGCAATTCCGATCAGAACAAACATCCCCACAAAACTCATTATAATTCCCATATCCTAGTTTCTAGTTGTCACCTTATTTGAATACACCATTCTGAATTGTAAAGGAAAAAGGGAGAAGATTTGATGCGCTTTTTGACATCACAACAACCTCATCTCTCGCTTGTAGGTAAATCTGAATGGGCGTCTTTTGTCGCAACTCAGCTTCCAGCAACACCTGCCTACAGCTGCCACATGGCATGAATGCATCAGGCACGGCAAGTGGTGAGGGAGAGACAATGGCAATCGACTCGATTTCTTCATTTGGAAACTGAGCTCCTGCGGAAAATACAGCGACACGTTCACCACAAAGCCCGGAAGGATATGCGATGTTTTCTTGATTGTTTCCAAGAACAATCGTTCCGGACTTCAACCTTACAGCTGCCCCAACATGAAATCCTGAATACGGGGCGTAAGCATTTGCTGCTGCTTCGTGCGCTTTTCTTAACAACTCCGCTTCTCCTTCGTTTAGATCTTGTGATTTCATGAGGGCGACCTCACATTTCACTACCATCTCTTCTTTATTCATCCGTGAAAGATAGTAAGAATTACTACAACACTGGACAAGGCTCTCCGAAGCTCGATAAAATGTTTAGAATATCTGACACAGTAACGATACCATCACCATTGACATCACCGATACAACCAGACGTACATCCAAAGTCAGAAAGGATGATAAGCAAATCACTTACCTCTATCGCTCCGTTGTTATTTAGATCCAGTGGACATAGAGAAACCCCTTGACAATCGAATCCCTCGAAAGGGTATATACAATCATCCAGATCCGTAGCAAGAGAATTGTAGTTACATGCATCTGGGTCTAAACATCCAGGGATTTCATTTTCATCACAAATCCCATCATTATCAACATCAAAAAAGCAATCTCCAATACAGTCATACCCCGCTTGTGGATAAACACAAGTTCCATCATCTACGTTTGCAAGCTGGTCGTAGTTACAAGCAGAAGCATCTGTACATCCAGGAATGAAACAAGAACCATCATCAATCGCAGCATCTGGATTGTAATTTGGAGAGAGTGGATCCGTGCAACCATAAATACCCGCAAGCTCAAGACAAAATGAATGGTCCGCTTGTGTACCGAAATTAGCACCTTCCACGATCTGGGCCAAAACTGCACCCGATGCATCCACCAGCTCATAATTACCAGTAACCCCACCAAATGTCATTCCGTCTCCATAGGAATCCATCACAGACAATGTATAGCATCCAAGTGTTAAACAGGTTGTCTCAACATATTCCGTTTCGTTTGATGCATAAGGACCGCCAGACCATACTGTCGCACCATTCGCATCAGTAACTGTCCATGTAGTCTCCTCAGGATAACTGTCTGTAAAAAGTGTCAGCGTAACTTGAGTGCCACCTAAAGTGACAAACTGCGATGCCAATTGGTTGTTTGAAAGATCCTCATCTACGCCATTTGAAGATGATAAAAAAACTGACACATCAATTGAATGTGTTCCGCTTCCCAAATCCACACATGCATCACCACTTGGGCATAATGCGATATCGACAGATGACCCAGAAGTCAAAGAACCAGTCCAACCTTGTGTGGTCGTTCCTGTTCCATCTAGTGAATATGTAAGTGAGAAATTTGTGATGGTTTGGATTCCAAGATTAACAATAGAAATGGACGGGCTCACGTCAGTTCCACACCCAGCAGAACTCAACCCTGAAACACCCTGAACCGCAACATCCCAATCAGCGCCACCGACGCCTTGTGTGATGGTTACGTTTGAATTGGAGATGTCAAAAAAGACATTGTCTTCCCCTTTAACTTTAAATCTTGCAGTCGTGGTTGTGATGTTTGGAATGAGGACTGAAGCTGAACCATTATTTGCAACTCCGTTAGCTAACTCATAAGGAAATGAGTAACCCCCATCGGTTGAAAGTAAAATTTTAACCGTAGAACAGTTTACAGGAGATTGATTTGTCCCTGCCACATCCCATGAGATTGTTGCAAAACCATTTGGCACTGCCCCACTGTTAGGGGATGTGATTACAAATGGCCCGGAATTTCCGTCAACAGAAAGAGAAATTAACTCATCTGTGAAGGCACCACCACCTGAGCGATTGTCTCTCACGGAACATTTAAACTTTAATCCCCTAGAATATGTAGGCATGTGCTCTCCAATGGTCGTTGTACCATTCACCAGATCAGATATACGAGGGAACACACGTGTATTTGAGGTTGTTGAAGGCCACGATCTGAAAATAGTTTGATTTCCTGATGGGTTTGTAAGATTGTTGTCGCCACTTGCTGTTGTGGGACCCAAATCATATTGCTCCCAGTTATAAGTAATGGCGTCGCCATCAGAATCTGAACCAGAAGCGATGAGTTCAAAAGGAGTGTTGGCTGGAATTGTACTTCCACCACCCAGCGTTGATACAGTGGGAATACTGTTGTTTGTCGCAGATGAAGATGCACATGAATTGCCATTTCCATTGACCGTAAACGAGATCATTTCGTTAATGCTGTGATTGTGAAAATGGTCGTCAGAATTTGACTGAAGATTCGGTGCGCATATTCCAGCGTAGCCCATGATTGTAGATGCCGATCCAGGCTCAAAAGCAGCTCCACTTGATCTGTTGCAACTGTTGTTTTGTGTGTGATTTCCTCCCCATTGATGTCCCATTTCGTGAGCGACATAATCGATGTCAAATGGATCGTTGACAGGTGAGCTTTGACCTGTT
>JAQCID010000071.1 GCA_027618855.1 Bacteroidota bacterium
TATAAATTTCCACACGAACTGTCAGGAGGAGAACAACAACGCGTTTCTATCGCAAGGGCCCTGTTAAATTCACCCTTGTTATTTCTCGCTGACGAACCCACGGGGAACCTGGATCCAGAAACCACAAGAGACATTCTTAGTTTAATGCACGGACTTACAGCCTCTGGATGCAGTGTGATCATGGCGACACATGACCACGCATCTATGACAGAGTTCCCTGGCAAAATCTTAATCTGTGAAAAGGGTGAGATAAGGTCCTCTCAATGACAAAAGAGACCTCGCCACTGCTCAGTATCATCATCCCCTCTTACAATCAACTTGAAGGATTAAAAGAGACCCTGAAAGCGTTCTCTAAATTCCGGAACAAACGCGTTGAACTTGTCGTCATTGATGGCCAATCATCTGATGACAGCCCCAATTGGATAAGAAAAAACGAGGCGTCAATGGATTGTTACCAAATTGAATCCGACAAAGGGATTTATGACGCCATGAACAAGGGAGTTGTCCTTTCAAAAGGGCAATGGGTCGTGTTTTTCGGGACTGGTGACCTGCCCACCGAAGATGGATTCGCGAAATTAATACACATTTTAGAAGAAGGCCCGGACACAGAAGTTTTGGCTTTCGGAGTACATCTTCTTCCACCGAGAGAATCAGGAGTTCCTGAATTCTATCAACCTGTTTGGAATGCTTCCTTAAAGTGGAGAAACACATTGCACCATCAAGGTGCGATCTATTCAAGGACTGTTTTACGCAATGATCCTTATGATGTAAGATTTAAAGTCTTGGCAGATTATCATTTAAATCTCAAACTCTGGAAACGGGGCGTAAGGTGTATGTGTTTCGACACCGTAATCTCTGAAGTGGCTCCTGGAGGCGTCAGTCGGACATTCACACAATCACTGTACCTAGAAGAAAGAGCCCTGAAGCGCAACATCTTCCCTTCCCTTCCAGACCAAATCGCACAACATGTTTTTACCCGCCTCAAATGGTTAAAAAAACAACTGTCTTAACCTTTCAGATGCTCCAGAATTAAAAAGGAATCGGTGCCCCAGTGAAGATTCTTTCTCGCAGCCATACATTTTTCAAACCACATTTCTCGGGGACTAGAAAGGACTTTTAAAACTCCGCTGGAAATCGCATCTGTCGTTACATCCTCAATCACTACCCCTACCCCATTTCCTTCAACAACACGCCTTACTTCAACCATAGGGCTTGCTACGACAGGAAGGCCTACATGAATGAAATCGAACAATTTGTTGGGCAAGCTTAAGAGATAATTTGCATGCATCCCTTTGTCTAAGGAAAGCCCGACGTCTGCAGATGCTGTTAAAAGCCTCAGCTTTTCATATGGAAGTCTAGGAATGCAGTGCAGTCGTCCACTCCATCTTGGATCATTCATCCTTTTGATTGATTCTTCGAATTCAATCCCTGCGCCCACCAATACGAGTCGCACATCGGTCATGCGTTCTAAAGCGTCGACAGCATCACTTGTCCCTCGGTCACGGTCCATGAAAGCGCCTTGTAAAAGCAAAATCGGAAGGTCTGTGGGGACCTTAAATTCTTCAAAAGCTTTCCTGTGAGAAAGCTCTGGAACGGCAGTCAGTACAGGCATATTTCTAAGTACGTCTACCTGAATACCATAGCGCGATCTATACTGTTTAGCGATGGATTCATTCACCGTGAGCATTTTCTTTAATTTGGGGATACAATATCTTTCAATTGTAAGCCAAACCCAACGACGCAATGGACGTCCAGTTAATCCCGCGGCTTCAGTAAAATACTCATGAGAATCATACACCAATCGAAGCTTGCGTCTTCTTGAGACAAGCAAAGCTGGAAGGAGAGTGTCAAGATCGTTCGCCCATACAGCATCGATATCTGCACCCTTTAACCACTTCCAAAGGGCCCATTGTAATTCCGCATAAAAAAACATCCCAGATGAACGTTTCAGAGCAAATCTTACGGCAGAGCCAGGACCGTCATATGGTTTTGAGTCTGAAAGAAGTCGCCCCACAAGGATGGGCTCGTGCCCAGCATCGACGAACACTTTACAGGTTTTTCTTACTCTTTGGTCAAAAGAAAGGTCGTTGGATACGAGTACGGCTATTTTCACTTAGAGCTATTTAAGTTCCCCATCTTTTATTTGCTGGAGTACTCGCTTTGTGTAACGCGGAAAATCTCCTTTCATCATCCAACCAAAATATCCCGGGTCTCTCTTAAGGAGTTCTACTGCGGACACTCCTTTGTGTTTTCCGAAATTGAAAATGATGACTCCTTCATCGTTATAAATCAAACGACCCGCGAGATCTGCATTTTTCGTGCGTTGACAGAATTCGTGGAGCAACTCCATGTCTCCCGGGACAGGACCTACTGTTTCACCTCGGGTATCAATGATTGACTTGTCCGCATACTTGTCAAGTTGAGCGACCAGGACTTCAAGAGTAGCAGCAGTATCGGGATACGCTTCATGAGCTCCCTCGAGTTCTTTTCCGCAATAAAACGCATACGCGGCTTTAAGTGTTCGCTGCTCCATTTTGTGAAAGATGTTTTGGACATCAATAAGGTTCCGCCCCTCTATGCCAAAATCAATGCCCACCCTCAGGAATTCTTCTACGAGCATGGGGACATCAAATCGATTTGAATTAAAACCTCCAAGGTCACAATCCTGAAGAAACTTCACCAAACCAGGCGCGATCGCTCCAAATGTATGCTTGTTCTTTACGTCATCATCATAAACCCCGTGAACCAAAGAGGATTCTAAGGGAATCGGCATCTCTGGATTGACGAGTATCCGATGTTCCGCCCCTGCTTTCTCTGGCTTCCTGACGATGGACCCATCTGGAGAAACTTTAATCATCGCAATCTCCACTATTCTGTCACTACCTACCTGAACACCTGTGGTTTCTAAATCAAAAACAACGAGCGGACGTTTGAGGTTGAGCTTTTTTAATCCTTCTTCTATTCCCATGTTAATTGTCGTAAATCTGCTATTTAGGGCTTGATGTTATTTGTATTGTCACGTAATCAGGCGAGTCGTCGTCTGGGTCCGTCACAACCTTTATTTCAAAAGGCAAGAATGTGTAATCCACCGCATTCTTATATCCCTGATCTAACAAAATCTTTTTCAGTCTGATAAAAACATTGGCTGAGCGCTTTCCCGATAAGGCATTCGCGTCTTCAAAGGATGTGGTTTCATTTCTGAATGCACCTGAAGAAATCGACAGTTGTGGATGTCTCTCTTCATTGATTCTTCGTACAACTTCATCTGCCATTGAAGGAATGTCAATGGCAGGAGTGTGAATTTGGAGTGAATTGAGGTTGAAAACCGAAATCCAGCCTTCTTCTTCCGGCACCTGACCTAACAAACTCAACAGTTCAAGCGAATCTTCCAATGACAATGAAGAATCGATCAACTCGGGTTCTGGTTCTATATATTTCTCCACGCGCAATGTCCCCTCACCAGAAATCCCTCCCTCAAACGAATCGATGGGGTCTGTATACAAATGGTAACCCGCATCTGTCGCAATTTCTATATTGTCGGTCATGAATACAGCACCGCCTTTAAAGTAATCTATTCTGTAAGATTGACCTCCGTATATAATCGCCCTTAGAAATTGTTGGCTGTCTTCCGAAACCATTACATCTGCTGTATTTCCTGACTGAATCGATGTCAGAGTAATGCGGTCAAACTCAACCTCCAAAAGAGCGTTTAACAGCATAATATTGCCATTCACGAGCTGCGTCTCTTCAGTAAACGTGATTTCGAAAATGTCGTAATCATTTAAGGGACGGTTTCTTCTAGAGGCGATATATGCACGCGTACCCTCAGCAGAAATCACAAAATATCTGTCATCATCAACTGTATTAATTGGGAACCCCAGATTCACCGGTTCACTCCACATTCCATTGTCAAACACAGAGCGATAGCAATCATACCCCCCCATACTTGTTTGGCGATTCGATGCGAAAAACAAAGTGCCATCAGCAGAAATAAACGGTGACACCTCATTTCTGTCAGAATTGATGGGACCCTCGATGATCTCAGGATTTGACCAACTGCCGTCTGAAAGCTTAGTGTACTGGTAAAGATCAAACCCGGTTCTCCCCTTTCTGTCAGCGACACTCATGATCGCGAATGAATTGTTTGGCGAAAACACTATCACTCCCTCGGAGGGTGCATCGGGAATGACACTCGAGGAAACAGCCTTTTGCCATTTGCCTTTTCTTTTGTTTGATTGAAAAACCACTTCTTCCCAACCATCTACATGTGCAATCGCAAGATTCTCGCCGAAAGGAGAAATTGCCAACGCAAACTTGTGCTTTGTAAGACCAATGTTTACCCAATCAGCTTCTCCCCAAGCGGAGTCTCGTTCAGACACGTATATGTCTGCATAATGATCTTTCGTGTTCGGGTCGAAAGAACCGTGATTTGACCCATTTGATCTGGCCCTTTGAGAAGAGAAAAACAGTTGCTTTTCATCTGCCCTAATCACTGGGTGCGTATCGTCAAACTCCGTATTAATAAGCGGCCCCATATTCCTCACTTGGACATCTATGGGACTCTCAATCAGTTTTTGGGCAGTTTCAATATTCGTTAGAAGAATCTCCGCTGTCTGTCGGAGGGGGTTCCATTTTTTTGCTTCGACATTGAATCGAGTCAACAAACTCAGCGCCTCCTCAAACTCCAAAAGCAACAATTTCACTTGAGAAGCATACACCAGAACGTCCACAGGAGCTGCACATATATCTTCATTAAATTTCCCTGAACCTGAAATGAAAGAACCTGACACAGAAATGGCATTCGACAATTCCTTGTTTACTGATGTAACGGGCGCTCCTGAATGTAACAGACAAACAGCATAGTGATGCCTGTAATTCCCACAATCTGGATAATCATCCACGAGCCCCTTCCATACCCTTGCCGCTTCGTGATAGACGCCTTCTTCAGTAAGCATAGACGCCTGATCAAACACCAATCTGTCGGACTGAGACAGAGAATGACGCGGAGATTTTGAATGGGTTTGACTCTGAATATTATTTGACGATAAAACCGCAAACAAACAACTAATTGCAAATAAGATCGGGTGTTTCAACATACTCACAAGTTAAGTACTTAATTAATTTAAATAAGTGGACGCTATGTACGCAACGTGAAATTCAATATGCGCTATCCTTCTATCGGTCGATCTGATGCGAAATTCTCTAGATAATCAGCAACTCGACGGACAAAACGCCCTCCCAACAGACCGTCCACAACTCTGTGATCATAGCTGTGAGAAAGGAACATCATGTGTCTAATAGCAATCATGTCTCCTTCCGGTGTTTCTATAACAGCTGGCTTTTTACGAATCGCTCCCAATGCGAGAATCCCCACTTGAGGCTGATTGATAATCGGAGTCCCCATCACATTGCCAAACGTTCCTACGTTCGTCATTGTGTAGGTGCCGCCCGCAATGTCATCTGGACCAAGTTGTCCAGCACGCGCACGTTTGGCCAAGTCATTCACCGCTCTTGTCAATCCCTGCAAATTGAATGAATCCGCATTCTTAATCACGGGTACAATTAAATTCCCACTTGGAAGCGCCGCAGCCATCCCTAAGTGTATCCCTTTGTGCATCACCACATTGTCACCGTCCACACTCGCATTCACACCGGGGAAATCCCCAATCGCTTTGACGATCGCTTCAGCGAGCAAAGGAGTGAACGTAAGTTTCTCACCGAATTTTTCAAGAAACTTGTTCTTGTTCTTGTTTCTCCATAAGACCAAACTCGTCACATCTGCTTCCACAAAAGAAGTCACGTGAGGTGATGTATGCACCGAGTCAACCATGTGTTTGGCAATCAGCTTGCGCATCCGATCCATCTCCACAACTTCGTATCCACCAGAAATGGATTTAAAAGAAGGGTGTGCATCCATTGAGGATTCTGAAATCACTGGTGACGGCTTAGATGACTTTTCTTTGACAGGAATATTGGATACCGAACTGCGACTCACGCGGCTCAATAGATATGCCAACATGTCTTTCTTCGTTACCCGACCTTCAGACCCTGTACCTGAGATCTGTTCTAATTCTTCCATACCTACCCCTTCCGCAATCGCAATACTCCTGACTAGAGGAGAGTAAAACCTGCCAGATGCACCTGTTCTTTCTGGCACTGAAACAAGATCAAACTCGTTGCGCAGTGACAAAGAAGGTTCAACTGCTGATGATGTCGCAACTTCTGCTGGTGCAGAATCTACAGCGGCAATGGTTTCAGTAACTGGAGTAACTGGCGCAACA
>JAQCID010000072.1 GCA_027618855.1 Bacteroidota bacterium
ATAGATTTCGGAGGAACTTATCGTCCTCAGACTTACGGGACTTTCTTCTCTTTTGTTGAATGGAGAAGCGGTGATCACAACCTGATTAAGGGTCGTGCTTTCTTCCACCAAAGCAAAATCAAGGGTGGTCGTCCTTACGGAGTTCACGGGTACTTCAAAGCTGATCTGTCTCTTGAAACCGATAAATGAGCATACCACACTGTATGTTCCTGGTTTGAGATTTGAGATTATATAATTACCCTCAAGATCTGAAGTGGCACCAACGGAAGTTCTGTCGATAAAAATATTCGCAAATGGAACAGCTTCGTTATTGATGCTGTTGTAAACACGGCCTTTTATGGTACTGGTTTGTCCTGAAACAACCCCGAATAGGCTTGTAAGTATAATCCCAGCTATTACTGACTTTAAGTTTATCATGATATGAGGGTCAATCTAGTTTTTTGAAAAAATATTCTGCAATGCGTCGTTCAGCTTCGAATGCTTGAAGCTGTACCCGAGATCTGTTATTTTGTCTGATGAAACGCGACTGCCCGTTAACAATACGGCTGCCATTTCACCAAACAAAAGGCGAAAGAAAAAAGCAGGGATATTGGGCAAAACAATCTTGCGTTTTAAAATGGCTGCTACTTTCTGGGTGAATTCATTGTTGGTGACGTGTTCAGGCGCAACAGCATTGTAGGTCCCCCCTGTATCCTGTGAAATCACAAAATCCAACATGCCGCAAAGATCAGAAATATGGATCCATGGGACCCATTGTTTGCCTGTCCCAACGCCACTTCCAACGCCAAAACGTATGGGTGCAGCTATTTTTTTTAATGCGCCTCCGTCTCTGTCTAGAATGATACCAAATCTCAAAATGGAGATGTTGTTTGCCACACGATCTGATTTGAACGAATGTGCAACATGCTCCCATTCTCGACACACTTCTCCTAAAAAGTCATCCCCATTTGGAGAATTCTCAGTGAAGATCTCATTCGTTGTTTGAGCGCCATAATATCCAATCGCCGAGGCTGAGATAAAGGTGTCTATTGTTTGGTTGTTTTTCTTTAACTCATCCAACATTAATTGGGCACCTTCAACTCTACTTTTCTTGATCTCTCGTTTTCTTTTTTGAGTCCATCTTTTATCAGCGATTGAAGTTCCGGCCAAATGGATGATGTGACTTACACCTCTTAATCCCTCAGGATCGATGTACTTCATATTGATATCCCAACGATACGCATTCTCTTCTTTCACATCTCTGGTTAAAAACTTGAGGGTGTATTTTCCATCAAGTTCTTGCGCCAAAGATTTGGCCAACATTCCGTTTGCTCCTGTTATTAGGACGACTTCCTTCATCTTATTGAGAAATGAAGGAACAGGTCGTCATACTCTTTAAAGCGATGTTCTCGGATGGGACGGATTTTCGGTTCGGTGTCGAAATGTAACAAAAGACAAGGGCTTATGGCCTTGTATTTTTTAACGAACTCATAGCTTAACAGTTCATTGTTGAAGATGCGTTGTTTGATTTTATTGTGATAGGGATACATCTTATCTAACGTCTTGTTTGGGCTTGAGGAATTCAAAAATCATCAAATTGCCGAAGAGCATTGAGAAGGCATATCCGATATCCTCTACCGGAATCGTCGTGAGTCTGACTCCTAAATTTTCAAGATCATTGTACCAAACAATTGGCGAATCGGTGATCCACCCTGTTAGAATTCCATTCACAATAAAAAATGGAATCAGGATGATTAAAAATGACAGAAAAAACCGCTGCAACAATTTCAGATAAAAAACCACACCTAGCGTAAGTGTAACGATTAAAAATAGGGCATCAACGGCGGTATATGCTTTTGAAAAATGCGTATAAAGCAGGAGGCATGTCCCCGCGATTAACAGATAAGCAATCTTGCGGGTGTTGTTTTCACCTAGAAGGAAATTCGGGGCTGAATGTTTGAGTGCAAAATGAGTGAATAGTGAGCAAAATGGAATCACAAAAAAGAAAAGCCACTCTTCTATGGGCATCATTAAGATGCTCAGCCCCAAACAATAGTCCTCATTAAACCCCCATATACCAGCCATCGTAAATAAAGCATCCCAGATCAAGAAGACAACCGCAACGATTGAAGTAGATATTAAAAAGTGACTCCATCGTTTGATGAAGTCCATGTAAAAAACCGTAAATAACAGAGGCACAGATACTGACGCGATAAGAACATACAAGTACAGCGGGATCATGACGGTCGCTGTGTAGTGAAGTATTTTTTCGGGACATTGAGCATTCCGAAACACTCTCCATCTTCTTTGCCTAAATGTTTGTGGTGAACTTTATGTGCCTTCCTTAACCCCATCAGATATCTGTTCTTGGTTTTATCAAACCACTTGAACCTTCTGTGAATGAGAACATCATGAATAAGAAAGTATGCAATTCCGTAAAAAAGAATTCCGAGTGCGATGAAAAACTTGTAATTTAATTCAGGGTTTACCCCAAAATAAAAAAGTGTAATACTAGGTGCTGCTCCAATCAGGAAGAAGATGTCATTTTTCTCAAAGACATTTTGATATTTGGGTTGGTGATGATCTGCATGTAAAAACCACAAAAACCCATGCATGACATATTTGTGATTCAACCAGGTTGAAACCTCCATTAACGCAAACGTTGTCGCGACAATAAGAATGTAAAAAATGACAATCATAACGATGTATTTGCTCTGATAAAGTAATCCAAGTAATCGGTTTCATCCTCCACATCTAAGATGTTTTTCAGGATGAGTTTATCCTCCTCGATATGTTCATTGTATCCAAGAAAATAAGGCGTGTTTTCTTGAGTTAGCAGACGGACATATCGCAGATGAATATTTGTGCGATGTGTGTCAATTAACTCATTTAATATCGTTTTATTTTCTTGAAACAACTGAAGCTTTCGCAATGGGTTTGGAGAGTATTCCGCTTGTTTCATGGCGATGGATGTAACATATGCCATGACAGAAGCATCTTTGCTTCCATGATATTTATCAATAAAGGAGATCTCGGACACTTCATTTGTTAATTCATGATATTCCTGAACGACCTCTTTGATGTCAGGATTAAAGTCAAACGCCAAAAGTAAAATGATGTAGATCGAAGTCATCATACCAAGTTTAATTTGTGTCGTAAATATGATTGCAGAAGAATAAATACTTTTTTCGGGTTTGACACTCTAATTCGTCTTTTAAAACTTTTGCAGGTGTGTGAACGATTTTTTTAAGCAAATGAGAATAGTACTTGTATGCCAAGTATACTCCCAATCTAGATTCTTTTGGGAGTTGTAAAATCCCCTCTTTTGCTATCTTGAAATCGTTTTCGATGTCTTTCACAATCATGTCTTTGTCAGAATCCTTAAAGTTGTCTGGATCTACATTGGGAAAGTAATTCCGATCTAATTCTTCAAAGTCTTGTCTTAGATCTCGTAAAAAGTTGACTTTTTGAAACGCTGACCCAAGTTTAATCGCAGACGCTTCTAGCTGGCTATATCGGGCTTGATCTCCTTTTACGAATATTTTCAGACACATGAGACCCACAACATCGGCAGATCCATAGATATATTCATCGATTTCCTCTTTGTTTTGGTAAATCTTCTTTGAAATATCAGCGCGCATGCTTTTCAAGAAAGCCTTGACAAGAGAAATTGAAATATCGTATTTTACAATGGTATTTTGAAAGGCGTGAATCACAGGGTTTGCACTAATCCCGATCTTGAGCGAAATCCAAAATTCTTCTTCAAATCTATCAAAAACATCTTCTTGTGGGTACCCGTCGAAGCTGTCAACAATCTCATCAGCGACGCGAACAAATCCATAGATATTGTACACATCTTGTCTAATAGAGCGGTCAAGCAAGCTCACAGCCAATGAAAACGAAGTGCTGTATTTCTTCGTGATGAGGCTCGCAGTTTGATTTGAGATTTCATCGTATAGCTGCTTCATGATCTGAAATGTTTGGAAATTGATTCTGCAGCTATTTTTCCTGAAATTAAAGCCGGTGGTACACCTGGTCCAGGAACGGTGAGTTGCCCAGTGAAAAACAGATTACTTACTTTCTTGCTTTTTATTCTCGGTCTTAAGAAAGCTGTTTGAGTTAATGTGTTTGCCAATCCATATGCGTTTCCTTTGTATGAATTATAATCGTCCATAAAGTCATTGACACAGTAGGACTTCACAAACAAGATGCTTTCTTTCAAACTGTTGTTTGTCAACTTTTCAAGGCGCTCTATTACAATGTCAAAGTATTTTTCTCGGAGCTCATCTGTATCCTCAAGGCCTATTGCAATCGGAATAAGGAAAGTGGCAGATTCTTTGCCTTCTGGAGCAAATGTTTTATCTGATTTACTTGGAAAACTGGCATAAAAAAGGGGGTCCTTTGGCCACTCTAGGGTGTCATAGATATAGGATGCATGTGCATCAAAATCGACATCAAAAAACAGCGTGTGGTGGGAAACATTTTCGACCTTCTTGTCAAAACCCACATAGAACAGCAAAGAGGAAGGCGCAAACTTTCGGGTATTCCAATATTTTTCTGTGTACTGTCGGTATTTAACAGGAAGCAATTGTTCTGTATGATGATAGTCCGCCCCACTTAATACGATGTCTGATGGAATCAAGACATCATCTATTACAATGCCAGTTGCAGTGCCTGATTTATCAACCTCTATTCTTTTGACTTCAGCATTGGCGATGAACTTTACGCCATTCTCCTCTGCGAGCAACTTGATGCCTTTTACAACTTCATACATCCCCCCATTTGGGTGCCAGGTGCCAAGTCCAAAATCAGCCCAATTCATGAAATTATACATTGCTGGAGTATTGCTTGGTTTTGCGCCAAGAAATAAAACAGGAAACTCCAAGATTTTAATCAATCGTGGATTCGAAAAATTCTTTTTAACTTGCTTCCGAATACTAAAGAAGAGTTGGTTCAGTTTTGAAATTGTTTTAGGTGTTATTAATTCTAAAGGAGATACACCCGGGTTATAGACAAGATCTTTGACTGCGACATTGTAATTGTTTTCAGCAGTTCTTAAAAATTCTCTAAGTTGTATTGAGCTTCCCTTTTCTTCAGACTCGAACAACGCATAGATCTTGTCAAGATTTGCGGATATAAGCACACTGTCTGAGGCTCCAAAATATACTTGATAGCCCGGGTCTAACTTCGTGAGTTTATAATAATCAGAGACTTCTTGACCAAAGTCTGCAAAAAACCGTTCAAACACATCAGGCATCCAATACCAAGAAGGTCCTATGTCGAATTTGTGACCTTGGTGGATCAGTTGTGTCGCTCGACCACCAAAAGTCTTGTTTTTTTCGTAAATGGTAACATCGTGTCCTTCCCTAGAAAGGTAGCAGGCTGCGGATAGAGATGAAAACCCTGATCCCAATATGGAAATTATTTGCGACATTGTCTAACAAATATACCATTTTGTTAGACAAAGTGCAAGTTATATTCTAATTAGTCCGTAATTAGGCTCTCGAAACCATCGTAAAACTGGATGTTTTCGGATTTATATGAAGCAGAAAACGCCCCCCAGACTTTTCCAACAATGCAACACGTGTTTTTTGTATGAATTAACAATTCTTCCATGTCAGAAATAAATTCAGCTTTTTCCTTATCTGTTCGATCAATAACAAAGGAGGTTATCCAGTTGATGTCTTTGAATTTTGATTTTATTTCAAACAGATTATCGATGGGTATGCTTCTGCCCAAGTAAATGGTTTTCTCGCCCGTAAGCTTTAGATGATATAACAGATATAGCAACCCTATTTCGTGCATCTCGCCTTCGGGCAGAAAGAGAACATTGACTCTCTTGGGCTGACTGACAGGTTTTGGGATGTAGGCGATGTGGAGTAATATTTTTTGATAAATCAAATTGGATATAAAACGCTCATTTGCTGGCTTCAGGCTGTTTGTTTGCCAAAGAGCACCAATGTGATTTAACAATGGGATGTATGTATTTCGGAAGACATCACTGAAACTCTCTGTTGAGATGTTCTCCTGAAAGACCTCTTCAAAGAGTTCTTCGTCTAACGCAAACATACTTATGATGATAGAGTTGATGTAATAATTGCTTTTTAAGTTGTCTAACGAGATCGTCTTCGCTCTTTTTTCTAATTCGACATCTACAAGTTTTGCCAACTCAGATATTTTGTAATCGTGTTTCAGCAACAAGCTGACGTTTAAAAGCTTCTGCAGCTCTAAGATGCTGTAAGATCTTATTCCTCTATTCAATCTGGCAGGGTTAAGCAGTCCATAC
>JAQCID010000073.1 GCA_027618855.1 Bacteroidota bacterium
AATATGGATCACAAGGGTGTCTATTCCTAAGAGTGCGCCACCAGACGTCACGGTTATTGAGAGTATGACGTCCTCTTGAAGCTCGGGCTCTTCCTCATCTATTGCGGAAAATGTAAACGTTTGAGAATTTAGAAGGCCCATGTCAAAGTTAAAGTTGAGAGGGAAAACGTCTGGGTAATCTGAGCCTATGGTGGCGTCGCCACCCACGATGCTTACTTCCACAGTAGCATCTTCAAGTGGATACAATGGAGACATTGATACCGTAATGCCCCCGCCCTCACTTACATATAATTCTGGAGCGTCAAAGCCGATTGTCATTGTACCTAATCCGCCACATGTTGCGGAATGTGACCCGAGGAAATCAAATGTGTCTTGGGGGTAGCTGTCCCACTGCGTCATTCCCTCCTCCCAATCAACAACTCCATGACCTATGTTGGGTTTTCTTACCAGCGTATGCTCCGCCATAGAGCCTCCTGATGTGACGGTAAAGGGGTCGCCTGGATCTTGCCCTACAACGCCCATAACGTCTAAGGGTTCACCATTTTTGAACAACACAAGGGCGTCATTTCCGTTAAACCACGTGATTTGACTTGTGATGTCTGAAAGGTTTTGAAGCGCAGGAGTGGCTTGGCTGTTTCCTACAACGTAAACTCCCCCAGGAAGAATCTCACCTTGAAGATCTAGTGTTTGGTTTGCTTCAGTCGCGCCGTTGTTGTAAAGCTCCAGGTGGTATACCGAAAGGTTTATTGTGACGGGTGATGGGTTGTGGATCTCTATTGCTTTGTTGTGACTGTCACCCTCAATGTACTCGGAGATGATTAAATCATCACAAAGTCCCGCTTCACCACATTCTAAAATACTTACAAAAAGCGAAGATGCCCCAACGCTGTCGCATTCTAAAGCGGAGACGTTTTGAATAAATGCTCCAGGCAAAACACTCGCTTGATCTAGCTCCCCTTGGGTGCTGATGCCCCAAACATGATAATCATTGACCCCCAGCGGACCAAAGTCAAAATACGGCTGTGCGACTGTTGTAATAATGGTGTCGTCCGTGGTACAGATGGCAAACAGGAAGTCGTCCTCAACAGCCTCAGAAAAATACCCAAATGGGACGAGTGCTCCGTCTGGTGTAAGACAGGCCAACACCTCTTCTGAGCCACTTGCATCCAGCATCGTCCCGCCATCACAGGCTGGAAACTCACATGTAATGCAGAAAATAGAATATGGAACAAGGCTCTGTGAGAGACAGTCGGGACCAGTAAGTCCTGAAATATGCATCCCTACCTCTAAAGAGGCCTCGTCTATCGGTGAGTCGTGAGAAACGGCGATTACATCAAATGCTCCGTCTCCCAAATCTTGAAAATTAATGGCCGACCCTGAGGCTGATCCATGAATAATACCATCCGCAGGGTTAATGATAAATAAGGTTAGTAAGGCGGAAAGCGCATCGGTGTCGTGCGTAAATGTTGCGATGGCTGGCCCTTGGTCTGTACAAAGCGTGTCGTTCGCTAAATTTGTAAGCTCTAGCATACCGCCATCACAGGACAAAACATTTGTAATCCCCATTGATGGAGCTTGAAGAGCGTACGAAGCTAAATCGAATGGATCGCCTCCGTTTGGGAGTCTTGAAAGAGAGTGCCCCATTGGGTTTTCTTCTGTTCCTTCATATAACAATCCCGAACCGCTAGGCATAATTGCTTGGATAAGAATGGCTGCCTGAGGGTGTGTGGGAGATGTGTTTCCATAAACAAGTGCATCAACGATCTCATCTGTTGGAGGTGTTGCGCCGACAGTCAACATGCTTATATCTAGCTCATAAATTGCGACAGCAGCGATTGTCGTATTTAGCGCCAGTTCTATTAACAAAAAACCCTCCGAATCCAAAGACTGATCCTCAAGAGAGACCGCATCATAAACCTCTACTCCGTATGCACCACCTCCAAGAAAAACCGACTTAATCATTGCAAGAGTGTGGCCCTCCAAACCTGTGTTTGGCTGTCCATAAAGCTCAACAAACTGAGAACCTTCAGATGTTAGGGCATCTATTTCGTTGATTACGACACCCTGACAAAATGGGGAGACTGATACAACAAGGAAGAGCATAAAAACGGATAAAAAATGGCGGAGAACTATCATTGTATTTCGTTTAGGGACAGAGAGCCAAGATACGTATCTTTAAGGGTCCCAAGATGACTTATCTATCTCTCATAAAAAAACTAGACGCGTTTGTACGGAAATACTACCGCAACAAAGCAATTAGAGGCTTATTAATCGCTACGGCATTATTAACGGCTGGTTTTTTAATTTTTACCCTGGCAGAGTATTTCGGAAGGTTTGGGATTCTCGGTCGCACAATCCTTTTTTGGTCATTTACTGCGTCTGTTGTCGGTGTCGTTGTGGGGATGGTCGCTGTTCCATTGTTAAAGCTCATGAGGTTAGGCAAAATAATAAGCCATGAAGAAGCGAGCGCAATCGTGGGCAATCACTTTCCCGAGGTAAAGGACAAGCTTCTTAACACCCTTCAGCTTCAGAGACAGGTGGATGGAAGGCCAGATACAGGAGGGACGAATGTTGCGCTTCTTCTTGCAAGCATAGACCAAAGAACCGCAGAGCTGGGGCCTGTTTCTTTCACAAACGCGATCGATTTAAGAGAAAATGCGAAATATCTGAAGTATGCGATAGGGCCTGTTGTGATTCTTGTCGCGGTTTTGCTTTGGAGACCCGGTGTTGTTTCTGAACCTGCTGAGAGGTTAATACAGCACCGCACATCATTTGTTCCCCCAGCACCATTTAGGTTTGAACTTGTTTCCACACCTCTGAAAGCCCCTGTGGGAGATCGGTTTGATTTTTTAATAAGGGTCGTTGGAAACACAATTCCTTCCTCCGTTTTTCTAGAAGAAGAAGGAAACCGATACAGGATGGAGCGTATTCAAAGCGATGTGTTTCGATATGCTTTCAATGCGTTAAGATCTGATGTGACATTTCATTGTTCTGCAAATGGGTGGAACTCTCCCGATTATACACTTCTTGCGCTTCCGGTCCCTACGGTCACCGAATTTTCTATTGTTGCCTCACCCCCCTCCTACACCGGTCTTGATGTCATCACCCAAAACAACCACGGCGACCTTCTCCTCCCAGAAGGAACGAGTATAAAGTGGGAATGTCGGGTGAAAGATGCGGACCGTTTGCGGGTTCGAGTGGGAGACTCTTTGCTTGTCTCTGAAAATGTTACTGGTCGGATCTATTCCTCAACTTGGGGTGCGTCATCGACTCTGCCTTACTGGTTTATCCCTGAAAATGACGTACTTGGTGCCGTTGACTCAATGCGGTTCTCATTGCGGGTGGTTGCTGATCGGAGACCTGACATTCGCGTGGTTGAGGTAGAAGATAGCGTCGTGAGAAAACTGAGATATTTTTCTGGAGGAGTCAGTGATGATTATGGATTTTCTAAACTTGCTTTTGCGGTAAAAAAGGTGGGAGAGAAAGATGTGGTGTATACCATGCTAGATAGACCTTCGGGGAAATCCGATGAGTTCTATTTCACTTGGGAAATGATGTCTCTTGATTTGACCGCAGGCGATGCCGTAGAGTATTGGATGGAGGTCTGGGACAATGATGGAGTAAATGGTGCAAAATCTTCAAAAACCACGACCAAAGTGTTCTCTGCACCTACCGAAGGGGAGTTGTTGGAGGAGCGGGACGAGGCAAACGAAGAAATAGAGGCGTCAATTGAAGATGCCATTGAAAAAGCGGATGAGTTGCGCAAAGAAATGGAGGCCTTTCAAGAAAGGCTCCGTGAGGAGCGAGAGATGGATTGGCAAGACAAAAGAGCCCTTGAGGAATTGCTTGAAAAGCAAGAAGAGCTGAAGGAAACCATAGAGAAGGTTCGAAAGGAAAATGAAAAGAAGAATGACCGTTTAAATGAGTTTTCTCCCCAGGAGGAGCGAATTATGGAAAAGCAGGATGAGTTACAAAAGCTTATTGACGAGGTGATGTCGGACGAGCTCCGGGAGCTCTATGAAAAAATGCAGGAGCTCATGGATGACATGAATCCCGAGGAGATTCAGGAGCAACTAGACAAGATGGATGTCGGACAGGACGCCATGGAAAAGGAGCTTGACCGTGCTTTAGAGCAGTTTAAACAACTGGAGTGGGAGGTTAAAATGGAAGAGGCCATTAATGAGATTAAGAAGTTGGCTGAAGCCCAAAAAGAGCTTGCTGAAAAAACCGAAAAAGAGGAGGCTTCAAGCGAAGAGCTCAAGCAAGAGCAAGACAGTTTAAATACGGCGTTTGAAGAAATTCAAAAAAAGCTTGATAAGCTAGAGCAAGACAATGAAGCTCTTGAGAATCCAAACCCGATGCTCGACAGTGAAAGCGAGGAAAAATCAATTCAAGAAGAACAAAAGGAGAGCTCGGAGGAGTTGAGTAAGGGAAAGGAAAAAAAGGCGGCTGAAAAACAAAAAAGTGCCGCCGAAAAAATGGAGGAGTTGGCGCAGAGAATGGAGAACATGCAAATGGAATCCGAAGCTGAAGATGAAGAAGAGGATATGGACGCTTTAAGAGCCTTGCTAGAGAACATTGTCAACCTGTCGTTTGAAGAGGAGGATTTGATGGCGGAGCTTCGTAAAACTGAAAACCAAGATCCCAGATACGTTATTCATGGGCAGACTCAGAGGTCGCTTAAAGACGAGGCAAAGATGGTTGCTGACTCGCTTTTCGCTCTCTCGTTAAGGGTAAGTCAGCTTGCTGGTGGTGTCAATCGAGAAATCGGGCTTGTAAATCATCACATGGAGAAGGCTTTGGGTGGGTTTGGTGACAGGGTAACTGCGGAAATCACCATGAATCAACAGTATGTGATGACCTCCTTTAACAATTTGGCGTTGCTGCTGGATGAGGCATTGCAGCAAATGCAAAATAAGCAAGAATGTAAAAATCCCGGTTCAGGAAACTGTAACAAGCCCGGTGGATCTGGGTCTAAACCCTCCCCAAAAGCGGGTGACATGAAGAAGATGCAGGAGGCGCTTGGTAAAAAACTTGAGGGTCTGAAGAAGAAGATGGGTGAGGATGCAAACAAAGGGGAGTCAGGTAAAAAAGGAGGGGGGATAAGTCGTGAATTGGCTGAGATGGCAGCCCAACAGGGTGCACTTAGGGAAATGGCAAAAAAGATGGCGCAAGAGCTTAACGAAGACGGGTCTGGCGATGGGGGTGAGATGAAAAAGATTGCCGATGAAATGGAGGAGCTTGAAAGAGATCTTATCAATAGAAATGTGGATATCTCTACCCTGGAAAGACAGCGCGACATCTTATCTCGGCTCCTTGAAGCGGAGGAAGCTGAAAGGTTGCGGGGAGAAAAAGATGAGCGTAAATCACGCAGTGGAGACCAGGGGTTACACCCTGAGCCCCCTCAAATGATTGATTACCAGAGATATAAGGCGAATGAGCTTGAATTGTTACGAACAGTTCCCGCTGATTTAGTTCCTTATTATCGTGACAGAGTAAACGAATATTTTAATACTTTAGACGACAAGCAATAAGTCTATACGATCATGACCGCCACCATGCAAGAATTACGCTTCCCCTCGAAGCCAGAAAATATCGCCATCGTTGAACGTCTTATTGACGAAATCTGTGAGAAGCACCGCATGCTTAATGAGCATTATGGCGACGTGCTTATTGCAATGACTGAGGCGGTAAATAACGCAATCGTTCACGGCAACAGGCTTGATGTAAACAAGAGTGTTTTGGTTGAATATAGCGTGAGGGACAAGGACCTGTTTTTTCGGGTTGTGGATGAGGGGCCTGGCTTTGATTACGAAAACCTTCCTGACCCTACAGCTCCTGAAAACATCGAGCGACCAAACGGAAGAGGTGTCTTTCTCATGAGAAACTTGGCAGACGAATGTGGGTTCGAAGATGATGGCCGAATCGTTGAGTTAAAATTCACGGGGGTTTTTGGATAGCCCCTACCCTACTGTTGAGCTATGATTCACTTTAATGAATCCGACATTCCGTGCCGAGTAAAGAGTCGTTTGGCCGTGAAGTCCTGGTTAAAACAAATCATTGAATCTCGCAAC
>JAQCID010000074.1 GCA_027618855.1 Bacteroidota bacterium
TTTGCCTTTGCTGATGATGGGGTTTAAGGTGTCACATGAAAAGTCTGAATCTTCGTAGGGAAGATTTGACAAATAACCCGATGAATACAAAGCAGACAAGTGGATGACATGATTCCCAAGAGCGACTCCTGGACGTGGAGAAAGCTCAGAAGTGGAGAAAATTCCGAAGGGCAAATTCTGGATTTGGAAGTCGTGGCCTGTAGGGACTTTAAGCCAAGAACTAAGTTTGGGGTTGTTTGCTTCAATCATAATGCGAAATTACCTCATCAAAGTCAGTAAAACGAAGGATGAATTAAGTAGATTTGGTAACAGGAAAAAGCGCAATGAAAATAGACGTAGAAGAAGAGAAGAAAGAGATCCTGAGGAGGTATAGAGGGCTTCTACGTGCTGCAAAAAATAGCCGCACAAGGGAGGAGAGGAAAGCGATACGCAAGGCCTTTGATTTGGCACTTGAATTGCACTCTGAACAAAGGCGTAAAAGTGGAGAGCCCTATATATATCATCCAATTAGCGTTGCAAAAGTGGTGGCAGGAGAGCTTGGGTTAGATACAACCTCTATTGTTTGTGCCCTGCTTCACGACACTGTTGAAGACACAAATTTGACGCTAGATGAAGTTGAAAATGGGTTCGGGAATAAAGCCAGAAACATCGTTGATGGGCTGACGAAGATGAGTGGCGTATTTGAACCTGGAACAAGTGCGCAAGCTGAAAACTTCAGAAAGATGCTTCTTACGCTCAGTGACGATGTAAGGGTGATCTTAATCAAGCTCGCAGATAGACTTGACAATATGCGGACACTCCAATTTATGAGTCCGGATAAGCAACAAAAAATTGCCTCTGAGACCTTGTATATGTACGCACCACTTGCACATCGTTTGGGACTGTATGCCATAAAAAGTGAGCTTGAGGATCTTTCTCTCAAGTATAAAGAAACCGAGGAATACGAATTAATCTCAACCAGATTAAGAAAAACACAGGCTGTAAGAGCGAGGTTTATCCGAAGCTTTTGTGCGCCGATTAAAAGAGAACTCGAAG
Source organism: Bacteroidota bacterium (assembly GCA_027618855.1). Classification (GTDB taxonomy): domain Bacteria; phylum Bacteroidota; class Bacteroidia; order Flavobacteriales_D; family Sanyastnellaceae; genus UBA974. The sequence continues at coordinate 1,036 of JAQCID010000074.1, forward strand.
AGGCAGGAATCAAGTACGAGATTAAAGGAAGGCCCAAATCAATTTTCAGCATTTGGACCAAAATGCAGAAACAAAAAGTCACATTTGAGGAAGTCTATGATGTGTTTGCTGTCCGGATTGTCATTAACACAGAAAGAGCGAAAGAGAAAACTGAGATTTGGAGAGCCTACTCTATCGTGACGGATTTCTACCAACCAAACCCGGACAGACTGAGAGATTGGATCAGCTTGCCCAAAGGAAATGGCTACGAATCACTACATACCACCGTCATGTCTCCAACTGGCAAATGGGTGGAAATTCAGATTCGAAGTGAGCGAATGGATGAAGTTGCGGAAAAAGGATTCGCGGCACATTGGAAATACAAAGAAGGAAATAAAGAGACCGAAGCGGGAAATCAAATCGATACCTGGTTGAATCAAATCCGGGAGATTTTAGAAGGCAATCAAGACGATGCGCTCGCATTTATTGATGAGTTCAAGATGAACTTAACGACGAGCGATATTTTTGTTTTTACGCCGAATGGAGATATGATTACCCTCCCGAAAGGGGCGACGATTTTGGACTTTGCGTTCCGCATTCACACGAAGGTCGGTTCACAATGTATCGGAGGCAAAGTGAATCACAAGCTTGTGCCCTTGAGTTATCAACTGAATAGCGGAGACCAAATCCAGATCATCACCTCTCGCAAACAGATACCGAAAGAGGATTGGGTGAATTATGTGGTAACGGCACATGCCAGACAGAAAATAAAACATTCCCTAAAAGAAGTTGAGCGGTCCAAATCCATTGAAGGAAAAGAAACATTCAAAAAGTGGGCGAAAAAGAAGGGTGTGTTATTCATAGAATCAAACATCATCTCTCTTTATAGGAGACTTAAATACGATTCTGCCCAAGAGATGTATTTTCTCATCTCGAATGGAACCCTCGAATTAGATAGCATCACAGGATATGAATTAAAACAAGGTAAATTACTTTGGGAAAAAGGTCCTCAGCCAGATACCTCTAAAAAAACCGAAGTCTCTGAAAAGTACATCCCCAACGCAAAAGAGGATACGCTTCTCATAGGCGAGAGTATGCAGAAACTAGATTACACGCTGTCAAAGTGTTGCAACCCTATTGCAGGAGATGATGTTTTCGGCTTTATAACCGTTATCGGAGGCATTCGGGTTCACAGACGCAATTGTCCCAATGCAACGAATATGCTTTCCAAATATGCGTATCGGATGATGAAAGCACGATGGACCAGTAAAGCACAAACTCAGTTCAAAGTGAAGCTACAAATTACCGGAATCGATGATGTGGGACTCGTAAATCAACTCACTGAAGTGATCTCTGGGGACATGCAAGTCAATATGATTGCAATAAGCATGGAATCTAAGGATGGGATTTTTGAGGGAAACATAACAGCTCTTCTAATGAATACAACACATTTAAGAGATGTCATAGAAAAGTTGAAAAATGTTAATGGAGTTCATACTGTTGAGAGGGTAGACGAAGAACGATAGGTTACATTTGCCACTGCAAAAGACAATGTCAAGCGACGAAATATTAAACCAAGCGAGAGAGATTTTCGAGGTGTACCTCGAACAAAATGGGCACCGTAAAACGCCTGAGCGCTTTGCCATACTCCATGAAATCTATACCTACTATGGTCATTTTGATGTCGAGACGCTTTTTTTGCGCATGCAAAACAGTGATTGCCGTGTTTCAAGAGCGACTCTTTACAACACGATGGAGCTATTAATAGATTGTAATTTGGTCCGAAAACATCAGTTTGGTGACAACGTCGCTCAGTATGAGAAATGCCACAGAGTAGGGCAACACGACCATGTAATCATTGCCGATACTGGCGAAGTTCTCGAGTTTTGCGACCCTAGAATTCAGCAGATAAAAACAACTTTAGAGGAGTTATTCGACATTGAAATCCTCCATCACTCATTAAATATCTATGCGCGAAAGCGTAAAAACAAACAGAAGCATGAAGGCTGACGTACTACTTGGGCTCCAATGGGGCGACGAAGGAAAAGGTAAAATTGTAGATGTTCTCACACCTAAATACAGTGTAATCGCAAGGTTTCAGGGAGGACCAAATGCGGGACACACGTTAATTTTTGACGGTAAAAAACACGTGTTACATACTATTCCTAGTGGGATATTTCGTGACAACACCTTAAATGTTATAGGCAATGGGGTGGTGATTGACCCTGTTATTTTCCAACGAGAAGTGGAGGGGCTGTTAAAGAGTGGAGTCAGTCCATTTGATTCTCTCGTCATTTCACGCAAAGCACATTTAATCATGCCGACACACGGACATTTAGATGCTGCTTCAGAACAGGCGAAAGGAAAAGCAAAAATCGGATCTACATTAAAGGGAATTGGTCCAGCATACATGGATAAAACCGGAAGAAATGGTTTGCGAATTGGTGATGTCGAAAGCCCCTTATTTAAGGAGCGATTCGCACAATTGCGTGACAAACATGCGCATATTTTAGAGCAGTACCCGAACTACGAATATGATTTAACCGATTCCGAGACAAAGTGGCTCGAGGCTATTGAGTTTCTTAAGAAATTTAAATTTATAGATAGCGAACACGTTTTAAATAACACCTTAAAAAGTGGCAAAGGCATCCTCGCTGAGGGTGCCCAGGGAACCATGTTAGACATTGATTTCGGAACATACCCATTTGTGACATCTTCAAATACAATTACTGCGGGTGCGTGTATTGGCTTAGGACTTCCTCCAAATAAAATTGGTGAAGTTTTCGGCATCTTCAAAGCATATTGTACACGTGTAGGTTCAGGACCTTTCCCCACTGAGCTTCTGGAAGAAACCGGAGGAAAACTGAGAGCAGCAGGGAGTGAATTCGGCGCAACAACAGGTAGACCCCGCAGGTGTGGCTGGTTAGATTTACCCCAATTAAAGTATGCGATTATGGTGAATGGAGTGACTCAGCTGTGTTTGATGAAAGCGGATGTATTGGGCGGATTTGACAAAATTCAAGTGTGTACCCATTACATCTATCAAGGTGAAAAAATTGATTATCTCCCTTACGGAATTGAACCAAATGAAGTTCAACCCGTATATAAAACATTTGAATGTTGGCCTGGAGATCTTACTGGTTTGAGAAATGTCGAGAATATTCCCGACTCTCTGAAGGCATATGTGAAAATGATCGAGGAAGAAACAGGTGTTCCTATCTCCATTTTAAGTGTGGGTCCAGATAGAGAACAAACGCTTATACTCAATGATGATTTAAAATGATTTACTGGTTTACAGGCCAGCCCGGCCATGGCAAAACAACGCTGGCACTTGCTCTAGTGAAACAACTTAGACGACAAGGGTATGCTCCTTTCCACATTGATGGAGACGACCTGAGGGAATTGATTACGAATCAAGATTATTCTAGACAGGGTCGTGAAGCCAATATTCGTCGGGCTCAAAACATCGCACAATATCTTCATGCACAAGAAGAAATTGTCGTGGTCTCATTCGTGTCACCATATAGGGAGATCCGAGAAGAGTTGAAATCAGCCACAGAGGTCACCGAGATCTATGTTCACACAAAAGAAGTGCGGGGGAAAGAAAACCGACATGTAAAGGATTTCGAAGCGCCACTTTCTCGCTTTATAGATCTTGACACTACAAATAAGAACGTGCCAGATTGTGTTTCTCACATTCTAGAATCTGCACCAGTCCCTTCAAAAGAATTAAAGACCTTAGACAAAAGGAAGACTTTGGCAGTGGACTTTGATGGGGTGATTCACAGATATAGCAAGGGCTTCCAAGGCCTCGAAAATGCGTATGACCCACCAATGGATGGGGCGCGTGAAGTATTACAGAGGCTTAAAGAAAAAGGCTATGTTCTGAAAATAATGAGTTCTAGACCTGCGCTCGTCATTGAAGAGTGGCTTGAAAAATATGAGATGTCTCATTTGTTTGAGAACGTGAGCAATAGCAAGTTTGCAGCCACTGTTTACATCGACGATAGGGGATTTCATTTCACAAACTGGGCAACAGTTGAAGAAAAACTCGCTTTACACCCTAAATTCACACAATAATAGTAGGATTTAAAATGGACGCAAAGAAATCACGTATTAGGCACATCGCAAAGACAATAACGTGGCGCATAATCGCATCGCTTACGACGTTTATTTTGGCCTTTATTTTTACAAAGAATCTGGAGAAATCTTTGTGGTTAATGGGCATAGAGATGGTCCTTAAATTGTTGCTCTATTACTATCATGAAAGAGCATGGTTTAAATACAGCAACCTAGGTCGAGATGAAGAATAAAATGGAGGAGAGTTACAATCTTGATCATCTTACAGAATTAGAAGCGGAATCAATTTTCGTGCTCAGAGAGGTTGCGGCACAGTTTGACCGTCCAGCGATCCTTTTTAGCGGTGGAAAAGACAGCATCGTGGTCACGCATCTTGCATCAAAAGCTTTTGCCCCCGCAAAAATACCGATGCCCCTCGTTCACATTGATACAGGTCATAATTTTCCTGAAACGATCGCATTTAGAGACAACCTGGTCGCCGATTTAGGCGCACACCTGATCGTAGGAAGTGTGCAGGAAACAATTAATCAAGGAAAGGTTCAGGAAGAAACTGGCCACAATGCAAGTCGCAATAAACTTCAGACCACTACCTTAATTGATACCATTGAAGAGAACAAATTTGACGCGTGTATAGGAGGCGCGAGACGTGATGAAGAAAAGGCGCGTGCGAAAGAACGTTTTTTCTCTCATAGAGACGATTTCAGCCAATGGGACCCTAAAAACCAACGTCCTGAACTCTGGAATCTGTTCAATGGCATGCATGCGCCTGGTGAACATTTCAGAGTGTTTCCTCTCAACAACTGGACAGAGCTAGATGTTTGGAATTACATTTTAAGAGAGAAAATCGCGCTTCCAAGTTTATACTTTTCGCATCAAAGAGAATGTATCACGAGAGATGGGCAAATTTTATCCAATTCTAATTTTCTTCAGCTCAAAGAAAAT